>NZ_JAKTNT010000005.1 GCF_022760925.1 Thermus hydrothermalis
GGTGGTGGGGTTCGCTTGCGTTGGAGGGGGAGGAGTTTTGGGTAAGGGTGGGCTGGGGGTCTGGGGTGTGGACGTGGGGCATGGGGTTTAGAGGAGAGTTTTAGCACAAGCAAGTTACATCGTGAAAAGTCTCACTTACGCTTGCCAAACCCGTACACCAACTCATCCCCCTTCCGCACCACCAGGAGGAGGGCCGGCCGTCCTAGGCTGTCCTTGAGCACGTACTTGGTCCGCACCTCCCCGTCCACCACCCGCTCCTCCTGGCTTTCCACGAAGTACCCAGCGGCGGCGAAGGCGGTGAGCACCTGCTGGACGAAGGTGGCGTGGAGCCTGGCGGCTAGGCCCTTGGCGGCGAAGGCCTCGAGGGCGTACCCCTTGGCCTCGGGAAAGCGGGCGAGAAGGGGTTCGGGGCTGCGGGCCTTGTAGGAGCCTGCGGGAAGCCGCACGGCCGGGTCCAGGCTTGAGCTCAGGGCGGCCACCGCCGTCACCTCCACCAGGGTTTGGGCCAAACCTACCCCTAGCGCCAAGAAGGCGAGCAAGACCTTGAGCTTTCCCATAAGGGCATCTTAGCCCAAAAGGAGGTCGCGGGCCCGGAGGGCGAGGTGCACCCGGGCCAGGGTTTCCGGCTGGCCCAAGGGGCCCACCACGGCCTCAATGCGCTTCAGGCGGTAGCGCAGGGTGTTGGGGTGGACGTGGAGCCTGCTCGCCGCTTCCTCCACGCTCCCCGAGGCCATGTAGGCCTCGAGGGTCCGAAGGAGCTTGGGGGGAAGGGGGAGGTAACGCTCCACCAGGGCCCTGAGGTCCTCCGGGGACTGTTGCAGGAGGACGAAGGCCACGGGGTCCAGGCCTGTGAAGGAGAGGGCCTCCCCCGCCCGCGCCGCCTTGAGGGCGATGAGGGCCTCGCGGTAGGCCTCCTGCACCGCCCGGTCGGCGTGGACGGCGGAGTAGCCCAGGCGGCTTCCCGGGATGAGGGCTTTGAGAAGCCCTTCCGCCTCCTTTTTGGGGCTATGCACCTGCCACATGGCTGCCACCCGGTTCCCCCGGGTGGCGAGGAGGTAGGGGACGCCGAGCCGGTCCAGGTAGGCCCCCGCCTGGCGCCTCAGTTCCAGGGTGGCCTCCCTGCGCCTTTCCTCCGCCAGGCGGTGGCGGCCCGGGACCTCGGGGGGCTCGGCCAAGGCCAGGACCCACTCCACCCCCTCGGCGAAGCCGAAGGCGAAAAGCCTTTCCGCCTCCGCCTCCCCCAGGATGAGGCCCTCCAGAAGCGCCGCCCCCAAGGACTCCTCCCGCATCCTTTCCAGGCTTTTCTCCAAGGAGCGCACCTTGAGGAGCCGGGCCGCCACCTCCAGAAGCCCCCTCGCCCGCTTGAGCGCCCCCTCCTCCCCGTAGGCCACCAGCACCCCTTCCCCGGCCTCGAGGGCAAGCCACCCCCGGCCCTCCCCCGGAGCCTCGGGGTGCCTGGGGGGCACGGGGCCGGCGAAGCCCAGGACCTCCCCCCAGGGGGCCACCCGGGCCAGGGGCAGGCCCGTGGCCTGGTGCAGGACCTCCAGGAAGGGGCGGTCCGGAAGCTTCAGGAGGAGGTCCACGAGGCTTGCCAAGGCTAGGCCCGGCGCCAGGGCGAAGAGGCGGAGGGCGAGGGCCTTCTCCACCTCCTCCCGGCCGAGCCAAGGGGGGTAAAGGGCCAGGCCCAGGCCCTCGCTTTGGGCGAAGGCCTCCACCTCGGGGTCGGGCCCGGGGAGGAGGAAGCCCGTGGCCGCCCGGTAACGGAAGAGGCTCCCCTCGGGGCGGAAGAGGAGGAGGGCCCCCTCCAGGGGGAGGAGCGGGCGGGGCTCGGGGAGGACGAAGAGGGCGGGGCGGGAGGTGGGGACCCGGAGGGTTAGGCCCAGGGCCTCCGCCAGGGCGGTGAAGGAGATGGGGTCTTGACCAAACTCTGCCTCGGGCATTGTGTATTTCACCAATACCACCTGCCTTTGTCCGGGGCAAGGCGGAGAAGAGTGTGTATCTAAACAAATGACGCCGAAACTTTGTTTGTCCGTACGATTGCCCGAAGCCCGCCCCCTAGGCATCCTGGGAAACGAAAGGAGAAGCGCATGTTCCAGGGTTCCATACCGCCCTTACCCACACCCTTTCGCAAGGGCAAGCTAGACGAGGAGGCCTTGCGCCGCCTGGTGGAGCGGGTGGTGCAGGGGGGGTCCCACGGGGTGAGCGTGGGGGGAACCACGGGGGAGCCCGGCACCCAGACCCTGGAGGAGCGAAAACGGGCCCTAGAGGTGGTCCTGGACCAGGTGGCGGGGAGGGTGCCCGTCATCCCGGGAACGGGGGCCTTGCGCCTGGAGGAAACCCTGGAGCTCACCCGCTTCGCCCGGGAGGCGGGGGCGCAAGGGGCCATGGTCATCGTCCCCTACTACGTGAAGCCCAACCAGGAGGGCCTTTACCGCTACTTCGCCGAGGTGGCCAAGGCGGTGCCCGACTTCCCCCTCCTCATCTACAACATCCCCGGGCGGGCGGGGGTGGAGATCGCCCCTAAGACCGTGGCCCGCCTCCGGCGGGACTTCCCCAACATCGTGGGCCTCAAGCACTCCTCCAAGGACCTGGAGTACCTCTCCCACCTCTTCGCCGAGGCGGGGCGGGACTTCCTCGTCTTCTGCGGCCTGGAGAGCCTCACCCTGCCCATGATGAGCCTGGGGGCGGTGGGCACCATCGCCGCCACTGCCAACTGGCTCCCCAAGGAGGTGGCCCTCCTCTGCGAGAGGGCCCTGGCGGGGGACTACGAGGGGGCCAGGGAGATGCACTACTACCTCCTCGAGGCCAACGAGGCCATCTTCTGGGACACGAACCCCATCCCCCTCAAGACCGTGCTCGCCTGGATGGGGCTTTTGGAGAAGGAGTGGCGGCCCCCCTTGGGCCCCACCACCCCCGAGGTGGAGATGCGGCTTCGGCGGATGGCGGAGCGCTACGGCCTCGTCCCCGTGGAGGCGGCATGAAGCTCGCCCGCTTTCTCGCCAAGGGAAGGGTGCACCAGGGGGTCTATAGGGACGGCCTCCTCCTGGACGAGGCGGGGGAGGCCCACGACCCCGAGGGGGTGACCTGGCTCCTCCCCTTCACCCCGGGGAAGATCCTGGGGGTGGCCCTGAACTACGCCGACCACGCCGAGGAACTGGGCCTCGCCCGCCCCGAGGAGCCCGCCCTCTTCTGGAAGCCCAACACGAGCCTCCTCCCCCACAAGGGGGTGGTGCTTTACCCCAAGGGGGCGCGGTTCGTCCACTACGAGGTGGAGCTCGCCGTGGTGGTGGGGAGGCCCATGAAGCGGGTGAAGGCCAAGGACGCCCTGGACTACGTCCTCGGCTACACCATCGCCAACGACCTGGTGGCCCGGGACTACGTGACGAACACCTTCCGCCCCCCCATCCGGGCCAAGGGGCGGGACACCTTCTTGCCCCTTGGGCCCTTCCTGGCGGTGGGGGAGGTGGAGGACCCCCAGAACCTCTGGCTAAGGGCCTACGTGAACGGGGAGCTCCGGCAGGAGGGGCACACCTCGAGGATGCTCTACTCCGTGGCGGAGCTTTTGGCGTTCATCTCCGAGTTCATGACCCTGGAGCCCTACGATGTCCTCCTCACCGGCACCCCCAAGGGGATCAGCCAGGTCCACCCGGGGGACGTGATGCGCCTGGAGATTGAGGGCCTGGGGGCCCTGGAAAACCCCATAGAGGAGGAAGCATGAGGTACGCCGACGCCGTGGCGGGAATCCCTTGGGAAACCATTGAGGCGGTGCGGCGGCGCCTCCAGGAGAAGCCCGCCCTCCACTTCATCAAGGGGGAGTTCCTCCCCTCGGAAAGCGGGGAAACCTTCCCCTCCCTGGACCCCGCCAGCAACGAGGTCCTGGGCCATGCGGCGAGGGGCGGGGAGCGGGAGGTGGACCGCGCCGCCCGGGCGGCCCACGAGGCCTTCGCCACGTGGAGCCGCACCAAGGCCAAGGAGAGGAAGCGCTACCTCCTCAAGGTGGCGGAGCTCATAGAGAAGCACGCCGACGAGCTCGCCGTGATGGAGTGCCTGGACGCCGGGCAGGTCCTGCGCATCGTGCGGGCCCAGGTGGCCCGCGCCGCCGAGAACTTCGCCTTCTACGCCGAGTACGCCGAGCACGCCATGGAGGACCGCACCTACCCCGTGGACCGGGACTGGCTCT
The DNA here is from genome assembly GCF_022760925.1 of Thermus hydrothermalis. Taxonomy (NCBI): domain Bacteria; kingdom Thermotogati; phylum Deinococcota; class Deinococci; order Thermales; family Thermaceae; genus Thermus; species Thermus hydrothermalis. Next base: position 4,181 of record NZ_JAKTNT010000005.1, read on the forward strand.
ACTACGCCCTTAGGGTCCCCGTGGGCCCCGTGGGCATCATCACCCCCTGGAACGCCCCCCTGATGCTCTCCACCTGGCGCATCGCCCCCGCCCTGGCCTTCGGGGATACCGTGGTCCTGAAGCCGGCGGAGTGGAGCCCCTTCACCGCCAGCAAACTGGCGGAGATCTTCCAGGAGGCGGACCTGCCCCCTGGGGTCTTCAACCTGGTCCAGGGCTTCGGGGAGGAGGCGGGGGCGGCCCTGGTGGCCCACCCCCTGGTGCCCCTCATCACCCTCACCGGGGAGACGGAGACGGGGAAGGTGGTGATGCAGAACGCCGCCCGTCACCTCAAGCGGCTTTCCTTGGAGCTCGGGGGGAAAAGCCCCGCCTTGGTCTTCGCCGACGCCGACCTGGAAAGGGCCCTGGACGCCGTGGTCTTCCAGATCTACTCCTTCAACGGGGAAAGGTGCACGGCGAGCTCCCGCCTCCTGGTGGAGGAGGGCATCTTTGAGGAGTTCGTGGCCAAGGTGGCGGAAAGGGCCAGGGCCATCCGCGTGGGCCACCCCTTGGACCCCGAGACGGAGGTGGGGCCCCTGATCCACCCCGAACACCTGGAGCGCGTCCTGGGGTACGTCCGGGTGGGCCTCGAGGAAGGGGCAAGGCTCCTCGTGGGGGGCAGGCGGGCCACCCGCTCCTTCCGGGGGGAGGACCTCTCCCAGGGCAACTACCTGGAGCCCACCCTCTTCGTGGGGGAGAACCACATGAGGATCGCCCAGGAGGAGATCTTCGGGCCGGTGCTCTTGGCCATCCCCTTCAAGGACAAGGAGGACGCCCTCAGGAAGGCCAACGATACCAAGTACGGCCTCGCCGCCTACGTCTTTACCAAGGACCTGGAGCGGGCCCACCGCCTGGCCTTGGAGTTGGAGGCGGGCATGGTCTACCTCAATAGCCACAACGTGCGCCACCTGCCCACCCCCTTCGGCGGGGTGAAGGCGAGCGGGGACCGGCGGGAGGGAGGGTTCTACGCCCTGGAGTTCTACACCGACCTGAAGAGCGTGGCCCTCCCCTTGCGGCCCCCCCACATTCCGAGGTTCGGCAAGTGAGGAGGTGAAGGATGGCGAGGACGGGAGCGGAGTACATAGAGGCCCTGCGGGAGAGGCCCCCAAACCTCTGGTACAAGGGGGAGAAGGTGGAGGACCCCACCACCCACCCGGTCTTCCGGGGGATCGTGCGCACCATGGCGGCCCTTTACGACCTGCAGCACGACCCCCGGTTCCAGGAAGCCCTCACCTACGAGGCGGAGGGGAAGCGCCACGGCATGAGCTTCCTCATCCCCAAGACCAAGGAGGACCTGAAGCGGCGGGGCCAGGCCTACAAGCTCTGGGCGGACCAGAACCTGGGCATGATGGGCCGAAGCCCCGACTACCTGAACGCCGTGGTCATGGCCTATGCGGCGAGCGCCGCGTACTTCGGGGAGTTCGCCGAAAACGTCCGGAACTACTACCGCTACCTGCGGGACCACGACCTGGCCACCACCCACGCCCTCACCAACCCCCAGGTGAACCGGGCCAAGCCCCCTTCCGCCCAGCCCGACCCCTACATCCCCGTGGGAGTGGTGCGGCAGACGGAGAAGGGCATCGTGGTGCGGGGGGCCCGGATGACCGCCACCTTCCCCTTGGCGGACGAGGTCTTAATCTTCCCCTCCACCCTCCTCAAGGAGGGGCCAGGGAGCGAGAAGTACGCCATCGCCTTCGCCCTTCCCACCTCCACCCCTGGGCTCCACTTCGTCTGCCGGGAGGCCCTGGTGGGGGGGGATAGCCCCTTTGACTACCCCCTCTCTAGCCGCCTCGAGGAGATGGACTGCCTCGTCATCTTTGACGACGTCCTGGTGCCCTGGGAGCGGGTCTTCATCCTGGGGAACGTGGAGCTTTGCAACAACGCCTACGCCCAGACGGGCGCCCTGAACCACATGGCCCACCAGGTGGTGGCCCTGAAGACGGCCAAGACGGAGGCCTTCTTGGGGGTAGCGGCCCTCATGGCCGAGGGCATCGGGGCCGACGCCTACGGCCACGTGCAGGAGAAGATCGCCGAGATCATCGTCTACCTCGAGGCCATGAAGGCCTTCTGGACCCGGGCGGAGGAGGAGGCCAAGGAAAACGCCTATGGCCTCCTGGTGCCGGACCGCAAGGCCTTGGACGGGGCCCGGAACCTCTACCCGAGGCTTTACCCGAGGCTAAGGGAAATCCTGGAGCAGATCGGGGCCTCGGGCCTCATCACCCTGCCCTCGGAAAAGGACTTCAAGGGCCCCTTGGCGCCCCTTCTGGACAAGTACCTCCAAGGGGCCACCCTGGACGCCCGGGAGCGGGTGGCCCTCTTCCGCCTGGCCTGGGACATGACCCTTTCCGGCTTTGGGGCCCGGCAGGAGCTTTACGAGCGCTTCTTCTTCGGCGACCCCGTGCGCATGTACCAGACCCTCTACCAGGTGTACGATAAGGAGCCCTACAAGGAGCGGATCCGGGCGTACCTCAGGGCCTCCCTCGGCGTCTTCGCCCAGGAGGAGGTGGAGGCGTGACCTCCCTGGAGGAGGCCTTCAAGGAGGCCCTAAGCCGCTTCGCCAGCGGCGTCACCGTGGTGGCGGCCCGGGCGGGGGAGGAGCGGGGCATGACCGCCACCGCCTTCATGTCCCTAAGCCTCAGGCCCCCCTTGGTGGCCTTGGCGGTGAGCGAGGGGGCGAAGCTTTTGCCCCTTTTGGAGCGGGCGGGGGCCTTCACGGTGAGCTTTCTGCGGGAGGGGCAGGAAGGGGTTTCCGAGCACTTCGCCGGGAGGCCGAAGGAGGGGGTGAGCCTGGTGGAGGGCCGGGTGGAGGGGGCCTTGGCGGTCCTTAGGTGCCGCCTCGAGGCCCTCTACCCGGGCGGGGACCACCGGATCGTGGTGGGGCGGGTGGAGGCGGTGGAGCTTGGGGCAATGGGCCCGCCCCTCGTCTACTTCGCCCGCGGCTACAGGAGGCTTGTATGGCCATCGTAAGGGTAGGTTTCCTGGAACTTTGGGTTCAGGACCTGGAGAGGAGCCTGGAGTTTTACCAGGGGCTTTTGGGAATGCTCCTGGAAAGGCGGGAGGGCAAGGCGGCCTACCTCAGGGGCTACGAGGAGCGGGAGTGGAGCCTGAAGCTTACGGAGGCCCCTTTTGCGGCGGTGGCCGCCCTAGGCTTCAAGGTGAACTCGGAGGAGGGCCTTTCCGCCCTTAAGGCCTGGGCGGAGAGGGAAGGGCTTTTCCACCGGGAGGAGGCGGACTGGGGCCGTCCCAGGGTCCTCCGGGTGCAGGACCCCTTCGGCTACCCCTTGGCCTTCTACTTCCAGGCGGAAAAGCTTCCCCGGATGCTCCAGGAGTACCACCTCTACCGGGGGCCCGGGGTCCTCCGCATAGACCACGTCAACCTCTTCTCCCCGGAGGTGGACCGGGCCACCCGCTACTACCAGGAGGCCTTGGGGTTCCGCCTCACGGAGTACACGGAGGACGAGGAGGGGAGGCTTTGGGCGAGCTGGCTCCACCGCAAGGGGAACGTGCACGACGTGGCCTTCACCAACGGGGAGGGCCCCAGGCTCCACCACTTCGCCTACTGGCTTCCCGACCCCATGGCGGTGATCCGGGCGGCGGACATCCTGGCGGGGGCGAGGCGCACGGACGCCATTGAGCGGGGCCCCGGGCGCCACGGCATCTCCAACGCCATGTTCCTCTACCTGCGGGACCCGGACGGGCACCGGATGGAGCTTTACACCTCGGACTACCTCACCGTGGACCCCGACCTGCCCCCGGTGCGCTGGAGCCTCAACGACCCCAGGCGCCAGACCCTTTGGGGCCACCGCACGCCCAAGAGCTGGTTCCTGGAGGGGAGCCTGCTTCTAGACCCTTCGGGGAACCCCGTGCCCAGGCGGGCCTCGAGGCTAGCGGGCATCCCCGAACACGTGATCTAGCTTGACGGGACACTTGTCCCTAAGTAGACTGGAAGCCAAACGACCGTTAGTTAGACCCTATCCGGGGCACCCCGGTGGGAAAAAGGAGGTAGGAGATGAAGCGTTGGTTGGCGGTAGCGTTGGCCCTGGCCCTTTCCGCTTGGGCGCAGGGCACCTTGAAGGTGGGGGTGGTGGTCTCGGCCACGGGGCCCGCCGCCTCCTTGGGCATCCCTGAGCGCAACACCTTCCTCATGTTGCAAGAGCTCCTGGACCGCCAGGGAGGGGTGGCGGGGAGGAAGGTGCAGTTCGTCATCCTGGACGACGCCTCGGACACCACCCAGGCGGTGCGGAACACGAGGCGCTTGGTGGAGGAAGGCGTCGTGGCCATCGTGGGCACCACCACCACCCCCGCCTCCTTGGGCATGATCCCCGTGGTGGCGGAGGCCAAGGTGCCCATGATCTCCCTGGCGGCCAGCAAGGACATCATCTACCCGGTGGACGCCCAGCGCTTCTGGGTCTTCAAGACCCCGCAGACGGAGGAGCTCATGGCCCGGGCCATCGTGGCGGACATGGTGGCCCGGGGGGTGAAAACGGTGGGCTACATCGGCTTTAACGACGCCTACGGGGAAGGCTGGGCCCGCTTCTTTGAGGCGGAGGCCAAGGCCAAAGGCCTCCAGGTGGTGGCCAGCGAGCGCTACAACCGCACGGACACCAGCGTCACTGGCCAGGCCCTGCGCCTCATCGCCCGCCGGCCCGACGCCATCCTCATCGGGGCGAGCGGTACCCCGGCGGTCCTTCCCCAGCGCACCCTGAAGGAGCGGGGCTACCCGGGCCTCATCTACCAGACCCACGGGGTGGCGAACCCCGATTTCCTGCGGGTGGGCGGCCAGGACGTGGAGGGGACCCTCCTTCCCGCCGGGCCCATCCTGGTGGCGGAGCAGCTTCCCGGCACCTTCCCCTCCAAGCGGGTGGCCCTGGACTACATCCAGCGCTACGAGGCCAAGTACGGCATCGGAAGCTACTCCACCTTCGGGGCCCACGCCTGGGACGCCTGGCTCATCCTGCGCCCGGCCCTGGAGAGGGCCTTGAAGAAGGTAGACCCCGACAAGGACCTTTCCGCCTTCCGCGCCGCCCTGAGGGACGAGATTGAGGCCACCAAGAACCTGGTGGCCACCCACGGGGTTTTCACCTTCACCAAGGAGGACCACCTGGGCCTGCGCTTTGAGGACGCCGCCGTCATGGTCCGGGTGGAGAAAGGGCGCTGGAAGCTGGAGCGCACCTTCCGCTAAGCCATGGACGCTAGCATCCTGGGCTTCCTCCTCCTAGATGGGCTCCAGAACGGGGTCATCTACGGGCTCTTGGCCATCGCCATGGTGTTGGTCTTCGCCGTGACCCGGGTGATCCTGGTGCCCATCGGGGAGCTCCTCATGTTCGCCCCCCTTTCCCTGGTCTGGCTCCTGGAGGGGAAGATCCCGGGGACGCTCTGGCTGGCCTTGGTCTTGGGGCTCGTCTGGGCGGGGGTTGCGCGGGGGCGGGGGGCTTTGGGGCCCATCCTGGGGGCTTTGGGGCTTTCCGCCCTCTTTTTCCTCGCCCTCTTCCTGAAGCCCCTGGCTTACCCGGCGGCGGTCCTCCTGGTGGTCTACCTGGGGGTGGCCACGTACCGGGTCTTCTTCCAGCCCATGCGGGAGGCCACGGTGCTTTCCCTCCTCATCATGGCAGTGGGCCTACACGTGGCCTACCAGGGCTTGGGCCTCGTCTTCTTCGGCCCGGAGCAGTTCCGCCCCGAGCCCCTCCTTAGGGGAGAGGTGGTGGTGGGCCTTTCCTGGCAGGGGGTCTTGGTCCTCCTCTTCGCCCTCTTGAGCGTCCTTGGCCTCTACGCCTTCTTCCGCTTTTCCCTTTACGGGAAGGCCCTTCTGGCGGCAGCGGAGAGCCGGCTTGGGGCCAGGCTTACGGGCATCTCCCCGGAGGAGGCGGGGATGGTGGCCTTTGGCATCGCAAGCCTGATGGCGGGCCTCTCCGGCCTCCTCCTCGCCCCCCTCATCAACGCCGCCTACTTCATGGGCTTCATGCTGGGGCTCAAGGGCTTCGTGGCCGCCATCCTGGGGGGGCTTGCCAGCTACCCGGTGGCCTTCTTGGGGGCGCTTTTGGTGGGGTTTTTTGAGAGCTTCACCAGTTTCTTCGCCAGCGCCTACAAGGAGGCCCTGGTCTTTCTCCTTTTGGTGCCCGCCCTCTTTTACCAAAGCCTCAAGGCGCGGGCGGTGGAGGAGTGATGCGCCACCTTTGGTTTCTCCTGGTCCTTTTGCCCTTTGCCTTCCTGCCCTTTCCCTTCTACCTCACCCTCCTCAACTTCTTCGCCCTCTCGGCCCTGGTGGCCCTTTCCCTCTACGTGCTCACGGGCCTGGCGGGGATGACCAGCTTCGCCCAGGCGGCCTTCATGGGGATGGGGGCCTACGCCACCGCCCTCGTCACGGTGAAGGCGGGGCTATCGCCCTGGCTTGGCCTCCTTCTCGGCCTCCTCCTCTCCCTCCTCCTGGCCTTGGTCCTGGGGGGGCTCACGGTGCGGCTAAAAGGGCACTTCCTGCCCCTCTCCACCATCGCCTGGCAGGTGGCCCTGTACATCCTGGCGGGGAACCTGGTGGGCCTCACCGGGGGGCACACGGGGATCACCGACCTCCCCCCCTTGACCCTCTTCGGCCTTCCCTTAGACACGGGCTTCCGCTACGCCCTCTTTAGCCTTTTCCTCCTGGTCCTTTTCCTCCTCGCCCTGGACAACCTGCGGGCTAGCCGCCTGGGCCGGGCGCTGCTCGCCCTGCGGGGGGACGCCCTGGCGGCGGCGAGCTTCGGGGTGGACCCGGCCCGGCTCCGCCTCCAGGCCTTCCTCCTGGCGGGGGGCATGGCGGGGCTTGCGGGCTTCCTCTACGCCCACTTCCTGCGCTTCGTGAACCCCACGCCCTTCTCCCTGGAGGCCTCCATCAAGTACCTGGTCATGGCGGTGGCGGGCGGGGTGGGGACCATCCCAGGGGTGGTGCTGGGGGCGGCCTTCTTCACGGGGCTGGAGGACTGGCTCAAGGACCTCCTCCCCCTCCTCCTGGGCCGGCAGGGAAACTACGAGGTCATCGGCTACGGCCTCGTCCTGGCCCTCATCCTCCTCTTGGCCCCCAAGGGGCTTTGGCCCCTCCTTGCCGCGCGGCTTCCCCGGAAGGAAGGGCGCCTCCCCGAGGCCGAGCCCCTCCCCCTCGCCCCGCCCCAAGGGGCCCAGGGGGAGGAGGTGCTCCGGGTGGAGAACCTCAAGAAGGCTTTCGGCGGCCTCCTCGCCGTGAACGGGGTTTCCTTCGCCCTGAGGCGGGGGGAGATCCTGGCCCTCATCGGCCCCAACGGGGCGGGGAAGACCACGGTGTTCAACCTCATCACCGGGGCCCTGGCCCCGGATGGGGGCAGGGTCTTCCTCTTCGGCCGGGAGGTGACGGGCCTGGCCCCTTTCCGCATCCACCGCCTGGGCCTTGGGCGCACCTTCCAACACCCCCACCTCTTCCCCGAGCTTTCCGTCTTGGAGAACGCCGCCTTGGGCACCTACGCCCGCACCCGCGCGGACTTCCTTAGCGTCCTCCTGGGCCTCCACCGGAAGGAGGAGGCCAGGGCCCTCGCCACCGCCTACCGGGCCCTCAAGCGGGTGGGCCTCGAGTCCTTGGCCTGGGAGCGGGCGGAGCGGCTTAGCGTGGGGCAGCAAAGGCTTTTGGAGATCGCCCGCCTCCTCGCCTCGGGGGCGGAGGTCCTCCTTTTGGACGAGCCGGGGGCGGGGCTTCGGGCGGGGGAGAAGCGGGAGCTCGCCCACCTCCTCCGGGCCCTCGCCCGGGAGGGGTACACCCTCCTCCTCGTGGACCACGACATGGACCTGGTCATGGGCCTGGCGGACCGGGTGGTGGTGATGAACTACGGGGAGAAGATCGCCGAGGGAAGCCCGGCGGAGGTGCAGAGGAACCCCCTGGTGCGGGCCGCCTACCTGGGGGAGGAGGTGGCCTGATGCTCCGGGTGGAAGGCCTCACCGTGCGCTACGGGCCCCTGGAGGCGGTGCGGGGGGTGTCCTTCGCCCTGGAGGAGGGGGAGGCCCTGGCGGTGATCGGCCCCAACGGGGCGGGGAAGACGAGCGTCCTCCGCGGGCTCTTGGGCTTGGCCAAGGCGGAGGGCCGCGTCCTCCTGGACGGGGAGGTCCTGGCGGCGCGGAGCCCGGAGGGCCTCCTCAAGCGGGGCCTCGTCCTGGTGCCGGAGGGGCGCGCCCTCTTCCCCGGGCTTTCCGTGGAGGACAACCTCCGCCTCGGGGGGTTCCACCGGTTCCGGAGGGGGGAGGACCTGAGGCCCGATCTGGAGCGGGTCTATGGCCTCTTCCCTAGGCTGAGGGAAAGGCGGGGGCAGCTTGCGGGGACGCTCTCTGGGGGGGAGCAGCAGATGCTGGCCATCGGCCGCGCCCTCATGGCGCGGCCCCGCCTGCTCCTATTGGACGAGCCCTCCTTGGGGCTTGCCCCCTTGATGGTGCGGGAGATCTACCGCATCCTGGCCGGCCTAAAGGGGGAAGGGGTCACGCTCCTCCTGGTGGAGCAGAACGCCAAGGTGGCCCTGGAGCTCGCCGACCGGGGCCTGGTATTGGAGGCGGGGGAGATGGCCCTGGAGGGAACCGCCCAGGAGCTACGGCAAAACCCCAAGGTGGTGGAGGCCTACCTGGGCCTTAGACGGGAGGTGGAGGAGGGATGAGGGACCCCTTCATGGAGGCCTTGGGCCTAACGGTGCTCCACCTGGCCCCCGGGGAGGCCAGGGTGGGGGGCCGGGTGGAGAGGGCCCACCTCAACCTCCACGGCACGGCCCACGGGGGTTTCCTCTACGCCCTGGCCGACAGCGCCTTCGCCCTCGCCTCCAACTCCCGGGGGCCCGCCGTGGCCCTCTCCTGCCGCATGGACTACTTCCGGCCCCTCCAGGCCGGGGCCTGGGTGGAGGCGGAGGCGGTGGAGGTGAACCTCTCCCGGCGCACCGCCACCTACCGGGTGGAGGTGGTTTCGCAGGGCAGGCTGGTGGCCCTCTTCACGGGCACGGTGTTTCGCTTAGGAGGTGAGGATGTACCAACCGGAGTTGGAAACCCTTCCCAGGGAGAAGCTTAGGGCCTTGCAGGAGGAAAGGCTACGCCAGGTGGTGGCCTACGTTTACGAGAGGGTGCCCTTTTACCGGAGGCTTCTGGACGAGGCGGGGGTGAGGCCCGGGGATATCCGGGGCCTGATGGACCTCCCCAAGCTTCCCTTCACCAAGAAGGACCACCTTAGGGAAAACTACCCCTTCGGCCTCTTCGCCGTGCCCCGGGAGGAGGTGGCCCGCATCCACGCCTCTAGCGGCACCACCGGCAAGCCCACGGTGGTGGGCTACACCAAGAAGGACCTCGGCATCTTCGCCGAGGTGGTGGCCCGCTCCCTGGCCGCAGCGGGGGCGAGGCCCGGGATGATGCTCCACAACGCCTACGGCTACGGCCTCTTCACGGGGGGGCTTGGCCTCCACGGGGGGGCGGAGGCCTTGGGGATGACCGTGGTGCCCGTTTCCGGGGGGATGACGGAGCGCCAGGTCATGCTCATCCAGGACTTCCGGCCCGAGGTGATCTCCTGCACCCCCTCCTACGCCCAGACCTTGGCGGAGGAGTTCCGCAAGCGGGGGGTTTCCCCTGAGGCCCTGTCCCTGGAGTACGCCGTCCTGGGGGCCGAGCCCTGGACCGAGGCCATCCGCAAGCAGGTGGACGAGGGGCTTGGGGTTAGGAGCACCAACATCTACGGCCTATCGGAGATCATCGGCCCCGGGGTGGCCAACGAGTGCGTGGAGGAGCGCCAGGGTAGCCACATCTGGGAGGACCACTTCCTGCCCGAGGTGGTGGACCCAGACACCGGGGAGCCCTTGCCCGAGGGGAAGGTGGGGGTTCTGGTATTTACCACCCTCACCAAGGAGGCCATGCCCCTCCTCCGCTACTGGACGGGGGACCTGACCTTCCTCACCTACGAGGCCTGTTCCTGCGGCCGCACCCACGTGCGCATGGGGCCCATCCTGGGGCGCACCGACGACATGCTCATCATCCGCGGGGTGAACGTCTACCCCACGCAGGTGGAGGCGGTGCTCCTGGGCATTCCCGAGGTGGAGCCCTACTACCAGATCGTGGTGCGGCGGGAGGGCACCCTGGACGAGGCGGAGCTCAAGGTGGAGGTTTCCGAGGCCTTCTTCCAGGAGATCGGCAAAAAGGCCCTTTCCGACGAGGTCGTTGAGGCGGACCACCGCCTCCACGCCCTCAGGGAGAAGGTGGCCCACAAGATCAAGGACACCATCGGCGTCACCATGAAGGTGACCCTCCTCGCCCCCGGGGAGGCCCCGCGGAGCGAAGGGGGGAAGCTAAGGCGGGTTTTGGACCTGCGCAAGTAGCCATGCGCCCCATACCCGAAGGCTACGAGGCCACCTTTGAGACGGTGGTCACGGAGGAGATGACCGTGAACTTTGAGGAGCTCGGGCCCGTGCACCCCGTCTACGCCACCTACTGGATGGCCAAGCACATGGAGCTCGCCGGGCGGAAGATCATCCTTCCCTTTTTGGAAGAGGGGGAGGAGGGGATTGGGAGCTACGTGGAGGTGCGGCACCTGGCCTCGGCCCTCCCGGGGATGCGGATCCGGATCGTGGCCCGGCACGAGCGCACGGAGGGGAACCGGGTCCACGCCACCATGGAGGCCTACAACGAGCTGGGGGACCTGATCGGCGTGGGGCGCACGGAGCAGGTGATCCTGCCCAAGGCCAAGGTGGAGGCCCTCTTCCAAAAGCTCAGGGAGCGCTGGGCGAAGGCGGGGTAGGCTTCCCTTTGGGGGTATCCTCGAGGGGGAGGCCGTATGAAGCTCAGCGGCAAAGTGGTGGTGGTCACGGGCGCAGGAAGCGGCCTGGGCCAGGCCCTGGCCCTAGAGCTCCTGAGACGGGGGGCCAGGGTGGCGGCGGTGGACCTTAGGGAGGAGGGCCTAAGGGAAACCGAGGCCCAGGCGGGGAGCCTGGCCCCTGGGCTTAGCCTCCACCCCCTGGACATTACGGACAAGGCGAGGGTGGCGGCCTTGCCCGAGGAGGTGGAAAGGGCGCACGGGCAGGTGGACGGCCTCATCAACAACGCCGGCATCATCCAGCCCTTCAAGCGCCTCCTGGACCTGGACGAGGCGGCCATAGAGCGGGTGATGCGGGTGAACTTCTACGGGACCCTGTACATGACCCGTGCCTTCCTGCCGAGGCTTCTTAAGCGCCCTGAGGCCCACCTGGTGAACGTGTCCAGCATGGGGGCCTTCGTGCCGGTGCCGGGGCAGGCGGTCTACGGGGCTTCCAAGGCGGCGGTGAAGCTCCTCACGGAGGCCCTTTGGGCGGAGCTCCAGGGCACCCCGGTGCGGGTCACCCTGGTGTTGCCCGGGGCCATGCGCACGGGGATCGCCCAGCACTCGGGGGTGGAGGCCCCAAGAGCAGAAGGGGCAAATGTTCCCGTTCTGGAACCCCAGGCGGCCGCCCGCATCCTCCTGGACGCCGTGGAGCGGGATGCCTTCCGGGTCCTTTTGGGCCAGGACGCCCGCACCATGGACCTCCTCTACCGCCTAAGCCCCCTTTGGGCCACCCGGCTCATCCAACGGCGCATGGCCCATCTCCTGGGCTAGGCCCCCTCCTCGCACCCCGAGGGCGGCAAGCCCCATGAGCCCGGTGAGGAGGAGGGCGGTGGCGGCGAAGGCCAAGCCGTGGTGGGGGAAAAGCCGGTAAAAAAGCCCCAGGCTCCCCCCGGCCAGGGCGCTTCCCACAGCCTGCCCCAAGGAGCGGGCCACGGAGAGGGCCCCCGAGGCGAGCCCCTCCGTCCCCGGGGGCGCCAGGGAGAGGACCAAGGCGTTGTTGGCCGCCTGGAAAAGGGCGCGCCCTACCCCCAAGAGGGCAAGGCCCAGGGCCGCCCCCCAAAGGGGATGGAGGAGGGGCAAGAAGGCGAAGGCCACCCCCGCCCCCACCAGGAGGTAGGCCCCAAGGAGGGCCACCCGGCGGTAGCCGAGCCGGTCCGCCACCTTGCCCGCCCACGCCCCCAGGAGGAGAAGTTGCAAGGGCCCCAGGAGGAGAAGCCCCCCGATGGCCCTAGGGGATAGCCCCTCGGCTCCCAGGTGGAAGGCCAGGGCCACCGTGGTCCCTAGGGTGTGGAGGAAGTAAAGGCCCGTGGCCAGGAGGGCCCGGAGGAACCCGGGGGCGAAAAGGAGCCTCCCCAAAGAGCCTTCCTGTTTGGGAAGGTCCGGGAGGTTTCCCGAAAGGAGGAGGGCGAGGAGGGCGGCGGGGAGGGGCAGGAGGAAGACCCAGCGGAGGCTAACCCCGGCGGCAAGCCCTCCCAGGGCGGGGCCCAGGAGGGTGCCCGTGGCCACGGTGCTCGCCACCATACCCAAGGCGTAGCCCCGGGCCTGGGGAAAGGCGGTGGCGGCCAGGCCCGGCACGAGCCCCACCACCATGGCCGTGGCCACCCCCTGGAGGAAGCGGAGGAGGTAAAGGGCCCAAAGCCCTGGGGCCAGGGCGAGGAGGAGGGCGAAGAGGGCGTGGAGGAGGAGCCCGAGCCGAAAGAGCCTTCCCGCCCCTACCCGCCCCGCCAGGCCCGCCATGGGCAGGTAGGCCAGGGCCGCCCCCAGAAGCCCCATGGACACCACCCCTTGCGCCCTCTCGGGCCCCACGGCGAAGGCTTCTTGTAGGAGGGGCAGCGCGGGGGCCAGGCTGCTTTCGCTTATCGTCCCGAGGAGCACGCCGGAAAGGAGGGCGTATAGCCGCCGGTCCATGGGGTAAGCCTACTTCCCTTGGGGGGAAGGGGTGTGGCGGCTTTCCTTGTCCCAAAGGTGGCCTTGGGTGCACCATGGGGCCATGCTGGCCGAGCGTTGGGCCCAGGGGCTCACCTATGGGGCGCTCCTTTCCCGGCTTGGCACCAGGCGGAAGCGGGTGGAGGCCTTTTACCAGGCCCTGGAGCCCTTGCCCCCCCTGCCAGGGGTGGCCCGGGTCCTCGCCCTGGTGGAGGCCTGGTGCCCGGACTGCCTCCAGGCCATTCCCGTGCTGGCGAGGCTTCCCCTCGAGGCCCGCTTCCTCTTCCGGGACGAGAACCCGGATCTGGCCGAGCGCTACGCCAAGGAGGGCAAACGCATCGTCCCCACCGTGCTCTTCTTGGACGGGGCCTTCCAGGAGATCGCCCGATGGCACGGCCCCCCCGAGGAGGCCCGGGCCTTCCTGCGGGCGGCCAAGGAGGCGGGCTGGGAAAGGGCCGAGGCCTTGCGCCGCTACCACGAGGCCTTTCCCCGCTTCGCCCAGGCCATGCTCCAGGAGTGGCACACCCTCCTCGTTCCCCAAGGACGAACGGTGTAGGCTTCTTGGGAGTACACGTTTCCACGTTTCCACAACCCCCCGGATACTTTGGGTGTGGAAGACCGGGTATACCTGTTATCGGAGGCCCTAGGCCTTTCCAAGGACCTCCTAGGGGGTAAGGGGTACGGCCTTGCGGCCATGGCGGGGGCGGGCCTGCCCGTGCCCCCGGCCATGGTCATCACCACGGAGGCCTGCCGCGCCTACCTCCGCGCCGGCCAGGTGCCGGGCCTTGCGGAGGAGGTGCGGCGCAAGATGGCGGCCCTGGAAGGCCTAACGGGGAAGCGCTTCGGCCAGGGGGAGGGGAAGACCCCTCCCCTTTTGGTTTCCGTGCGGAGCGGGGCCCCGGTGTCCATGCCGGGGATGATGGACACCATCCTGAACCTGGGCCTCACCCTCGAGGGGGTGGAGGCCCTGGCCCGGGCCACGGGAAACCCCCGCTTTGCCTGGGATACCTTCCGCCGCCTCCTCGCCATGTACGGGGAAGTGGTCCTGGGGGAGCGGGCGGAGGTCTTTGAAGGCATGCTTTCCGCCCTCAAGCGGGAGCGGGGGGTGGAGGCGGACACCGCCCTTTCCGCCGAGGACCTGGAGGAGCTCGCCTTCCGCTACCTCCGCCACCTGGAGGCCAGGGGCACCCCCTTCCCCATGGACCCTTGGGCGCAGCTTTTCGCCGCCATTGAGGCGGTCTTTCGCAGTTGGCTCAACCCCCGGGCCAAGACCTACCGGCGCATCTACGGCATCCCCGAGGACCTGGGCACGGCGGTGGTGGTCCAGGCCATGGTCTACGGCAACCTGGGGGAGGACTCGGGCACCGGGGTGGGCTTCACCCGCAACCCCGCCACCGGGGAGAAGGGCCTCTACGGGGAGTACCTCAGGAACGCCCAAGGGGAGGACGTGGTGGCGGGGATCCGCACCCCCGAGCCCCTAGAGCGCCTCAAGGACTACGCCCCCGAGCTCCACGCCGAGCTGGAGCAGGTGGCGGAGCGTCTGGAGCGCCACTTCCGGGACATGCAGGACTTTGAGTTCACCGTGGAAAGGGGGCGGCTTTTCCTCCTGCAGACCCGCTCGGGGAAGCGCACGGCCAAGGCGGCGGTGCGCATTGCCGTGGAGATGGCGGAGGAGGGGCTCATCACCAAGGAAGAGGCGGTCTTAAGGGTGGAGGCCAACGCCCTCCCCGGCCTCCTCAAGCCGGCGGTGGACCGCAACCGGGCGCCCAAGCCCCTCCTTAGAGGGCTTCCCGCAAGCCCCGGCGCTGCCCTTGGCCACGCCGTCTTCTCCAACGAAGGGGCGGAGCGCTTCGCCGCCCAGGGCCTGCCCACGATCCTGGTCCGCCCGGAAACCACCCCCGAGGACATCACGGGGATGTACCTCTCCAGGGGCATCCTCACCGCCCGGGGCGGCCTCACCTCCCATGCGGCGGTGGTGGCCCGGGGCCTCGGGGTGCCGGCGGTGGTGGGGGCGGAGGCCCTGAGGGTTTTCCCCGAGGAAGGGCGTGCCCTGGTGGACGGGGTGGAGGTCCGGGAGGGGGACCTCCTCACCTTGGACGGGGGCACGGGGGAGGTCTACCTGGGGGCGGTGCCCCTGGTGGAGGCGGCGGAGGAGGCCCTTTTGGAGAAGCTCTTCGCCTGGGCCGAGCCCTATCGGCGCCTTGGGGTGCGGGCCAACGCCGACACCCCCCTGGACGCCCAAAGGGCCCGGGCCTTCGGCGCCCAGGGGATCGGCCTGTGCCGCACGGAGCACATGTTCTTCCAGGAGGAGAGGCTCCCTTGGGTGCGCCGCCTCATCCTCGCCCAGACCCCGGAGGAGGAGGAAGAGGCCCTGGAGAGGCTTTTCGCCTTCCAGAAGGAGGACTTCAAGGCCATCCTCCGGGTCATGGACGGCCTGCCCGTGACCGTGCGCCTCTTGGACCCGCCCCTGCACGAGTTCCTGCCGCCCATGGCCGAGCTGGAGGCGCGGGCCAAGGAGGGGGATGGGGAAGCCTTGGCCCTTCTGGAGCGGGCCAAGGCCCTTCACGAGGTGAACCCCATGCTGGGCTTTAGGGGGGTGAGGCTCCTTCTCCTTAGGCCCGCCATCTTCCGGATGCAGCTAAGGGCCCTCCTCGAGGCCGCCCGGGAGCTAAGGGAGGAGGGCTTTGACCCCCGGCCCGAGGTCATGGTTCCCCTGGTGGCGGACCCCAAGGAGGTGGAGCGGGCCCGCGCCTTGGCCGAGGAGCTCTTCCGGGAATACGGCCCCATCCCCTTCGGCACCATGATAGAAACCCCAAGGGCCGCCCTCCTCGCCGGCGAAATCGCCCCCTTGGTGGACTTCTTCAGCTTCGGCACCAACGACCTCACCCAGATGGCCTTTGGCCTCTCCCGGGACGACGCCGGGAAGTTCCTGCCCCGGTACGTGGAGGAGGGGCTATTCCCCTTTGACCCCACGGAGCGCCTGGACGAGAAGGGCGTGGGAAGGCTCATCCGGATGGCGGTGGAGGAGGGGCGGCGGGCCAACCCCAGGCTGAAGCTCGGCCTCTGCGGGGAGCACGGGGGCGAGGCGGGAAGCGTCCAGGCCGTGGCCGACCTCCTGGACTACACCTCGGCGAGCCCCTTCCGCATCCTCACCGCCCGCCTTGCGGCCGCCCAGGCGGGGCTTAGGGCCCGCCAGGCTCAGCCGGCTAGCTCGTAGGCCTGGGCCTGGAGGCGCACCGCGGTGTTGGCGGCGCCGTAGGCCTCGTAGCCGCCCCGGCGCTCCACCACCTCAAAGAAGAAGCGCCCCCGGAAGGTGGGGGTGTAGAGGTGGAGGAACTCGGCGCCCTCGAGGGTGCGGTCGTAGAGGAGCTGGTGGGCCTGAAGCCGCTCTACCTCCTCCGGCGAAAGGCCGTGGCGGGCGGCCAAGGCGCGGTAGTAGGAGGCGGGAATGCGTAAGGGGCGGAACCCTTCCTGGGCCGCTCGCCGGGCGAAGGCCAAGAGGTCAGGGGTGCGGAAGGCCACGTGTTGGATGCCTGCATGGCCAAGTCTTTGCAGGAAGCGGGAAGCCGCCGTACCCATGCCTTCGGAGGTGTTTACCGGGATGCGCACCCGGCCATCGGGGCTGCGCACGGAGCGGCTGTAGAACATCCCGTAGGGGTCAAAGACCTCCACCACCGGGTCCACCTGGAAGCCGAAGAGGGCCTTGTAGATGAGAAGCCAGCTGTAAAGCTCCCACCGGGGAACGACGTTGGTGAAGTGGTCCACCTCCAAGAGGGCATCCCCTTGGGGCTCTCCTAAAACCACAAGCCCATAGGCCTCTAGTAGAGGGCCATCCACCAAGTAAAGCCGGGTATGCCCCACCCCCTGGATGGCGGCGTAGCCTAAGCCCTCCTGGGGCCTGGGTAGGAGGGAAAGCCCAAGCTCCCGGGCCCGGGCCGCCACGGGGGCTGCTTTGCCCACCCGGAGGCCTACCCCGTACACAGACGGGAACTCCCGCACCCCATCCCCTTCCTCGGGGGGGTGGAGGAGGACCTGGGCCTGGCCCGCCCGGTAAAGGCAGAGCTCCAGGGCCGGGTGGCGGGCCTCCTGCCGGAAGCCCAAGGCCCGGAGGAGGTTTTGGAGGTCCTCGAGGTCTTCCTCCTCGCCGGCGATCTCCACGAACTCCACCCCCAGCACCGGGCTTCCTTTAGGCAAGGGAGGAAGGAGGAGCCCCAGCCGGTCAAAGAGGAATTTGAGGGCGCGGAGTCCATCCTGGGCCACCTGCTCCGGGTTTGCGCCCCGGAACCACTCGTTGAAGATTTCCAAGGAGATAGGGCCCCGATACCCCGTGGCCAGGACGCTTTGCAAAAAGGCCTCCACGGGCCAGTCCCCTTGCCCCGGCATGGCCCGGTGGTGGCGGCTTAGGGCCAGGGGGTCCATGAGGAGGTTAGGAGCATCGGAAAGCTGCACCAGGAAGATCTTTTCCCCGGGCAAGCGGGCGATGGACTCCAGGGGGTTCTGCCGCACGAAGCAGTGGAAGCTATCCAAAACGAGGCCGAGGTGGGGGTGGTCTGCCCGGCGCACCACCTCAAAGGCCTGGGGCCAGTCCCGGATGTGTCGCCCCCAGGCCAGGGCCTCGTATCCCACCCTAAGACCCCGGCTAGCGGCCTTCTCGGCTAGGGCGTGGAGATCGGCCGCCGCTTGTTCTAGGTCGTCCAGGGCCAGGGGAGAGGTGTTGGAGCAGACATAGGTGAGCTCTACCCCGAGCTCGGCCATCAGGTCAAACCAGCGCTCTGCCCGGACCAGGTTGCGGCTCCGGTAGGGCTCGGGCATGGCCTCATAGTCCCGCAAGGGCTGGAGGGCCACAAGGCGCAGGCCCAGATCCTCCGCCAGGGCCCGCAGCTCCCTGGGGGTTCCCCGGAACCCCGCTAGGTCCTCCTCAAAGATCTCCACGGCCCGGAACCCCGCCTTGGCGATGGCGAGGAGCTTCTCCTCCAAGGTGCCACCTAGGGCACAGGTAGCAATGGCCCATTCCATACTTCACCAAACCAGGACCACTTTGGGTTCGGGAACCCGGCCTTCCAGGAGGGCTGAAAAGGCTTCATCGGCCCGTTCGGCGGGCCAAAGGCGAACGAGGCTTTCGGGAAGCTGGGGCAGGAGGGACAGGGCTTCCTTGAACTCGCCCGGGGTGAAGAGGTAGCTTCCCAAGATGGCCTTTTCCCGGAGGACCAGGTCCTGAAGGTCCAAGGGCGCTTCTAGCCCCGATAGCCCCACCACCACGGCCCTTCCCCCAGGAGCCAGGGCCCGGAGGCCCTGCACCAGGGTGGCCTCGAGGCCCACCGTATCCAGGACCAAGGGGTAGACGCCAGGAGAGAGGTCGCCCGCTTCCTGCATCCACACCTCCACAAGCCCTAGGGAAAGGAGAATCTGTCCCCGCTGTTCCTGGGGTTCCAGGAGGTGCACCCTCACCCCTAGGGCGTTGAGGAGCCAGGCGGCCAAAGCCCCCATGGCCCCACCTCCCACCACGAGCGCCCTTTCCCCGCTTTGGGGCTTGGCGAGCCTCACGGCGTGGAGGGTCACGGCCAAGGGCTCCGCCACGGCCCCCTTCCAGAGAGGTAGCCCTTCGGGCA
This sequence comes from Thermus hydrothermalis, assembly GCF_022760925.1. Taxonomy (NCBI): domain Bacteria; kingdom Thermotogati; phylum Deinococcota; class Deinococci; order Thermales; family Thermaceae; genus Thermus; species Thermus hydrothermalis. Next base: position 22,562 of record NZ_JAKTNT010000005.1, read on the forward strand.
AGGGGTAGGCCAGGGCTTCGGGGACCCGGATGCGCTCCGCTAGCCCTCCAGACAGGTGGAAGCCTAGGTGCAGGCGCTTCGGACAGAGATGGGGTTTACCCCCCTGGCAGGCCTCGCAATCCCCACAGGCCAGGGCAGGGTAGAGGGCCACTGGGCGGCCCACAAGGTTACTGGGCCCCTCCTCCACCAAACCCGCCACCTCGTGGCCTAGAACCAGGGGTGGACGCCACCGAGCCCGCATGGCGGGCGTGCCCTTGTACACGCTAAGGTCGCTCCCGCAGATCCCCACGGCCACCACCTTGAGGAGAAGGCCCTCTCCTGCGGGTTCCGGGCGCTCCTCCAGGGCCATTTGGCGGTAATCCTTCAGGACCCAACTCCTCATCCCTCCTCCCGTTGGGCTAGGGCCTCAAAGGCCTTTAACCGTCGGGCCTGCCGCAACCGCAACCAGACCAAGCCCACCAAGAAGAGCAGGTTTACGAGGGCCAGGAGCATGGCCACGGGGCGCTCAAAAAAGCTCCAGACGTTCCAGTGGGTCTTGATCATGCTTACCATGAGGTGTTGCTCCAAAAGGGGCCCTAGAACCATGCCCAAGACTACCTGGCCCAGGGGATAGTCCCCGAGGCGAAGGAGAAGGCCCAAGACCCCCAGTAGGGCCAGCACGTAGAGGTCAAAGGGGTTGTTGTTGATGGCATAGGCTCCAAGGAGGCTGAGCCCGGCGATTCCGCCGAGCAACACCCCTCTGGGCAAGCGGGAGGCCAGGCCCACCAGGAAGGAGCCCAGGTACCCCACCAAGGGCATGATGAGGACGCTGGCAAGGAGGAAGACTCCGTAGATCTCCACCACCAAATCCAGGTGGCGGGCGAAGAGCTCCGGGCCTGGCCGGATGCCCAGGGTGAGGAAAAGCCCAAGGACGATGGCGGTGAGGGTGTCGCCCGGAAGCCCTAAGGAAAGGGCGGGAATCCAGGTGCCCGCCACGGCGGCGTTGTTGCTGGATGCGCCCGCCAACACGACGGTTTCCTTAGTTCCCTTGGCCAGGCGCTGGAAATTGCTGGCGATCCAGGCGGCGAAATCGGAGCCCGCCCCCGGTAGGAAGCCGATAAAGGTGCCTAGGAGGGAAGAGCGCAAAAAGAGACCGCGTTGGCGCAGGATAAGACGAAGGGGCTCCAGGAAAAAGAGGGACGCCGACCCCCTGAGGGGGGCAGGCTGGACGCTGGAAGAACCGGGGCCCTTCAGGAGCTGGTACAACACCTCGCTTAAACCGAAGAGGCCGATCAGCGCCACGATGAAGTTGATGCCTCCGAGAAGGTTCACGTTGCCGAAGGTGAAGCGGGGGTTACCCAGGGCCGGATCGTAGCCCACCGTGGCCAGGAGCATCCCCAAGGCAAAGGCCACCAGCCCCTTGGCGATGTGGGGAGCGGCGAGGACCCCGCTCGTGACCCCTAGGAGGACGAGCCAAAAGTACTCAAAGGAAGAGAACTGCCGGGCTATAGCCGCCATTCCCAAGGACCCCACCACGAGGAGTCCCGTGCCCACCAGGCTTCCCAAGGCGGAGGCCAGGGCGGAAAGCCCAAGGGCGAAGGTAGGGCTCCGCTCCTTGCCCAGGTCATGAATCTCTTCGGCGTAGGCTGCGGAGGCTGGGGTTCCTGGGATGCGGGCCATCACCGCCCCGATGTCCCCGGCAAAGATGGCCGTGGCGCACAGGCTGATGATGGCGGCGAGGCCTACCTCGGGGGGGAGAAAAAGGGCGAAAGGGATGAAAAGGCTCAGGGCCAAGGTGGCGGTGAGCCCAGGGAGGGTCCCGAAAACCGCTCCATAGAGACCCCCGAGGAACATGGCGAGAAGGACTTCGGGAGAAAAGAGGCTCATGCCGGTACCCCCAGCAAGCGGACAAAAACCCCGTAGGCCAAGAGCCACAAACCCAGGGCGGTCAACAAAGCCCTGTACCAGCCTTCACCCGCTAGAAGGGTTCCTACCCCGGCGGCGATGGCCGTGGCCAGGGCGATGCCCGCACGGGGCACCAGGGCGGGAGCCAGGAGAAAAAGAAGGGTCAGAAAGAGGACGCGGAGCCACGCTCCCTCTAACCGGATGCGAAGTCCTTCCGCCTTTTCCCAAAGCAGGTAGAGCCCCCCAAGGACCAAGGCGGTGCCCAGGACCCGGGGAAAGAGTTCGGGGCCCGGCCCCTCCGCCTTGGGAAGCCCTAGGCTAAGCACCCAGGCGAGCGTCCCCAGGCCTGCGGCCAGAACCCCGACGAGGTTTCCCCACCCCATGTCTTCCTCAGAACTTCAGGCCTAGCTCCTGTACGATCTGGTTCATAGCCCGGGTTCTTTCCTGGAGGAAGGCCAGGCTGGCTTTGCGGTCCAGGTGGCGGATGACCAGGTTAGCGTTCTGCATGAATTTTACGAACTCGGGATCCTGCACCGCCTGGGCGAAGGCCTTGTCTAGCACGTCAATGACCGAGGGTAGCGTGAACTTGGGTGCCGCCGCCATGAGGAAGGAGGCAAAGGTCCAGTCCACGCCCACCTCTTTCAACGTAGGAACGTCCGGGAAGGCCGGGAAGCGGCTGTCGGTCATGAAGGCGAGGTAGCGGGCTTGGCCGGAGCGCACCAGGTTGGCTGCCTCGCCAATGGCCACGAAGGCCACGTTCACGCCCCCGGCAACGAGTTCCTGGAGCGCCGCTGCCGCACCTTGGGCCGGCACCCAGGGGAGCGCTTCGTCCTTGAGGCCGAGCTTCCAAAGGAAGCCTAGGCGGGCAAAATCGTAGGAACCCCACTTGGCGGTGCCCGAAGCCTTGTACTTTCCCGGGTTTTGCCGGATATCCTGAATGAGTTCCTGGATGGTCTTCCAGGGCGCATCCTGGCGTACCACCACGGCCACAGGGTTTAGCACCAGGAGGGAGATGGGAGAGAACATGTCCGCGCTGATTTTTGTTTGGGCCACCCACGGGGGTAAGACCACTTCCAGGGTAATGATCCCGATGGTGTAGCCGTCAGGCCGGGCCTGGGCGATGGCCCCGTGGCCCACCGCCCCACCACCCCCGGTGCGGTTCACCACCTGCACCGGAACCTTAAGGATTCGCTCCAACACGGGAGCCAAAGCCCGGGCGGTGAGGTCCGTGCTTCCACCGGGAGACCAAGGAACAATGAGGGTGATGGGCCGCGAGGGATAGCGTTGGGCCCAAACCTTGCCCATGGCCAGGGCTCCGGTGGTGCCGAGAAGCCACTTGAGAACGCGCCTACGCTGGAGCATACATTCACCTCCCGTGAGGGTTTAGCGAAAGTTTACCCGCTCTGGCCGCTGGAGCAAGGGGGGGGTTCAGTATGCCTGAACAGAAAGGTCTAAATATCCGAACCCTAGACCAGGCTTCCCACCCATCGGCCCGTGGTGTATTGCCCTGTGTAGTTGGTGGCCAGGAAGCGCTGGAGGGGCTCTGAGGCCAGTACCTGCTTGAGTTCGGCTTGGCGGAGGCCCTCGAGGAAGGGGTCAGGGTGGGTGTGAAGGAGGTGGGTCATCCAGTAGGAGAAGTACTCCCCCTGCCACACGTGTTCCAAGCAGGTTTCCGTGTAGCGGCTTAGTTTGGCCTCATCTCCCTTTTTGAAGAACGTCCAGAGGGCATGGAACAGGGCCACGGCATCGGATACGGCTAGGTTCATCCCCTTGGCGCCCGTGGGGGGCACCACATGGGCGGCATCGCCCGCAAGGAAAACCCGTCCATGCTGCATGGGCTCGGCCACGAAGGCCCGGTGGGGGGTGAGGCTCTTTTCCAAAAGCGGACCCGGCTTTACCGGAACTGCCCCCTCCAGGCGCAGGTTGAGCTCCTCCCAGATCCGTTCGTCTGGCCAGTCCTCTAGGTTTTCCCCGGGAGATACCTGAAGGTAGTTCCGGGCCAGGGTAGGGGAGCGCATGGAGAAAAGGGCAAAGCCTCGAGGGTGGCTGGCGTAGATCAGTTCCTCCGCTGCCGGCGGGGCCTCCGCCAGGATGCCGAGCCAGGCAAAGGGATAGGCGATTTCTTTAAGGGTGAGGCCAGGGATAAGCGCTCGCATGCGGCTATGGGAGCCATCGGCCCCCACCACGAAGGTGGCTTCTAGCTCCGCCTCTTGCCCCTCAGGGGTGCGGTAGCGAACCCTAGGCGTGCTCGTCAGGTTTTCCAGGCCCACCACCTCGTGTTCAAAAAAAATCTCCCCGCCCTCTTCTAAAAAGCGGGCGATCATGTCGCGTACGAGGTACTGCTGGCCGTAGACCCAGATGCGCCACCCATCGGCTAGGTTGGGAAAATCTATGCGGTGTAGCTCCCCCACATGGGCGAGGTAAATCCCTCGGTGCTCGTAGCCGCTTTGGAGGAGTCCTTCCCCGAGACCCGCCTGGAGCAAGATTTCCCTCGTGCCCCATTCCATGACCCCAGCGCGGATGCGGTGGGGACTGGTTTCTAGGTACTCCCGGGTCTTGGCCTCGAGGACCACCACCCTAATCCCCTCCCGGTAGAGGAGGTGGGCGAGGAGAAGGCCGGCAGGTCCTGCGCCCACAATGGCCACGTCCGTCTTGGCGGGCATACGCTTACCTCCCCAGGGTTCCCCAGTTGGGTAGCCAAAGCGCCAATTGGGGAAAGACGAAAAGAAGCCCAACCAGAGCAAAAAGGGGGATGAGAAAAAGCATCACCCAGCGGAAGATGCTTCCCAAGGGCACCTCGGGCAGCATGGCCTTAACCACGTACACGTTCACCCCCACCGGGGGCGTAATGACCCCCATCTCCGCAGTCAACACCACCAGAACCCCAAACCAAATGGGATCAAAGCCCAATTTCTGCACTACGGGGAAGAAGACGGGAACCAGGAGGGTAATCAAGGCCATGGAATCCATGAAAAACCCTCCCAGGAAGAAGATGAGGACAATGGCGAACAGGATGGTTTCTGGAGCCAAGGGAAGCCCTTCTACCCAGTCGGCAAGGTGAAAGGGTATACGGGTGAGGACGAGAAAGCGGCCAAACAAGGTGGCCCCAGCGATGAGGGTGAGAATCATAATGGACGTGCGCAGGCTTTCCGCCGTGGCGGCTACAAACCCTGCCCAGGTCAATCGGCGATTAAGGGCCGCGAAGGCCAAAGAGCCCGCTGCGCCAATCGCCCCTGCTTGGGTGGGGCTGAACCACCCCCAAAAGAGGCCCCCCACCACCAGGACGAACAAAAGGGGAACCTGCCACGCACCCAATAGGGCACGGAAACGTTCCCCCCAGGACAGGGGTTCTGCGGGAGGGGCCGAGCTGGGCCGCCAAAGAGCCACCCCGTAGGCGGTGGCTGCCAGAAGAAGGGTGAGAACAATGCCGGGAAGCACGCCCGCCAAGAAAAGGTGTCCCACGGGTTGGGTGGTCAGGAAGGCATAGACTAGAAAGACAGTGCTAGGGGGGATGAGAATGCCCAAGGCACCTCCCGCGGCCACGGTGGCCCCGGAAAAGGCGGGATCGTAGCCGTAGCGCCGCATTTCGGGAAGGGCCATGCGCCCCATGGCAGCAGCGGTGGCGGCGCTGGAACCCGAAACGGAGGCAAACCCAGAACAGGCCAAAATGGTGGCCACACCTAGCCCTCCCCGCACAGGCCCCACCAGGGCATAAAAGGCCCGGTAGAGCGCCTCGCCCATGCCCGCCATGGAGGCGTAGTAGCCCATTAGGACAAAAAAGGTGATGGCGCTAAGGCTATAACTGGAAAACTGGTTAAAGACATCGCGGGCGGCCAGGCTGGCGGCCGCATCCAGAGGTATGAGCACCGCCATGCCCCCAAGGCCCACCAACGCCATGGCGAAGGCTACCGGCACACCCAAGGCGAAGAGGGCCAGGAGAACAAGGATCCCTAGCAGTCCAAGCTCTGTTGGGTTCATCGGTGCTCCCTTAGCTTGACGAGTTGATCCAGGAAGAGATAGAGCCCATAGAGGGTACTCAACACCAGTAGCCCCCAAAAGGCATAGGCGAACGGATACATGGGGGTACGAAGGCCCGGTAGGACTTCCCCGGACTGGGCTAGCCCTTGGGCAAAGCGCCAGGTGTAGAGGGCGATGATGGCGAAGAAGATAGCAACCAGAAGGTAGCCCATGGCGCTAAGGAGTCCCCGGACCGGGCGGGGAAGGAGGTGGAGCCCATACTCTACATGGATGTGGCGGCCCAAGAGGAGGGTCATGCCCATACCGGCACCTACCGCCAAAAGCTGGGCAATGCTTACCAGTTCGGTGGCCCCGCTCAAGGGGGACTTGAACACCTTGGCCCCTATGACGTCCCAAAGCGTGGTGCCAAGCATGACCCAAAGGCAAAGCACTCCGAGTGCCTCGCCGAGTTTTCCCAAGGCATAGATGCGTTGCCGCAAGCCCATAAAGCGTCCTTTCGCAGGGGAAAGCCCCGCTTTGGGACTTGCGGGGCTTTCCCCAAAAAGGCTTAGAGTTGGACCCGAACGGAAGCGGGGCCGGTGGAGGACTTGATGCCCCGCCGCTCTTGTTCACGCAACCAGTAGGCAATGCGCTCGCGGATAAAGCGAAGGCGAGCCTGCACCTCGCCTTCGCTTACCCCTTTGGCCGCCAGGCTGCGGGTGTAGTCCTGGATAAGGCGGTCGGCCACCTGGGCGAACCGCGCGCTTTCCTCCTGGGGAAGTTGTATGACATCTACCTTCGTGTCCTTAACGGCATAACGGTAGCCATCAATATCCACTTGATTCCACATGGCGGCAAGCTTTTCCACGAACTCGTTCTTTACGTAATTGCTAATCACGTCCCGCAACTCCTGGGGAAGACCGTTCCACGCCTGCCGGTTAGCCACGATGTAGAAGGTGTGCACTTGGCCCACCTGCCAGATTTCCGTGACGTAGCGGATAACCTCGCCAAGGCGGAAGGTGACGAGGGTTTCGTAAGGGATCATCAACCCATCAATGACCCTTTTGGAGACGTTGTCGTAGGCCTCCGGCATGGGGATGGGGCGGGCCGTGGCACCCAAGGCTTCTACGAACCGGCCAATGTAACCTACGCCGCGGAGGGTCATTCCCTTGAGATCCTCTAGGCGCCGCACGGGCTTTTGTGCGCTGAAGATTTCCATGACTGGGGAGGCGTGCAGGGTGATTACCACGGTGTCGGCCCATTCCTTCGGACGATACCGCTCGTAGAACTCGTGGGCCACATGGGTGGCTACCCAAGCGTTGGGGAAGCCAAGCGGCAGGTCCAGGATCTCGGTTTCGGCGAAACGGCCAAAGTTATAGGCCAGGTTGGTGATACCCAGGTGGGCCACTCCTTGAACTACCCCGTCGTAGATGGCTGCGGGGCCCAAAAGGGTCCCGCCATGGTAGGTTTCCACGCGCACGCGCCCCTCGGTAAGCCTTTGGACATCGGCGGCAAACTGGTCTATAAGCTTGCTCTGGGCTGCGGGCGCCGGAAAGTAGTTGGCAAAGCGCAACGTGTACGTGCGGGGTTGAGCGTAAACGTTTACAAAGCGCGTGGAAGCAGTGGCCCCCAAAAGTCCGAGTCCTGCCTTGATAACCTGTCTGCGGCTTAGCCTGCGCATCTACCCCTCCTTGGATCTCGCGTTTAGCCTAGCATATGGGTGGCCAAAATGTCAACAATTTTGTTCTCACCGAGCCACGCCCTGGGCGACAGGGGGGGTTCCGTAGGTGTAGAAGGTTTCCGGAAGCTGCCCCCCAAACCAGATGGTGCTCTTTTCCAGGTCGTTTACGTTGGTCACGTCCCAGACCACCGTCTTCCAAGTAGGGTCAAAGATGAGGTAGCCGGTGTCGCCGAAAAGCTCCACGCGGGTTCCCCCCGGCTCAAAGACGTACATGAAGTAGGCCTGGGTGGTTCCGTGCTTGCCCGGCCCCGCCTCAATCCGCACATCGTACTCCACGCACAGATCCGCCAAATCCATCAGGTGCTGGGGATACCCGTACCAGAAGGCGATATGGTGGAAGCGCCCCTTGGAACCCGTGGCGTCGCGCATGAGGCCGATCTCGTGGACCAGGGGGCTCACGGAGAGCCAAGCCCCAAGCTCTTCACCTTCCCCGCGCACCTTTTGCTCCCGGAGCTTGAAGCCCAGGACCTCCTCAAAAAAGCGCCGGTTGGGCGTGACCTCGGAGCAGAGGCAGTTCACGTGGTCCAGGCGCCGGACCGGCACGCCCCTGAGGGGCCTTTTGGAGGGGCGGTTCTTGAGCTTGCTTCGCTTCTCAGGGGGCGCTTCGTAGTACGCCACCTCAAAGAGGAGTTCCATCCGGTGCCCGTCAGGGGTGACGAACTGGTAGGCAGGACCGTGGCCCAAGTCCCCTTCTATCCACCCCTTGCCCAGGCCGGAGGCCTCGAGGGCCTTGACCCGCCGTTCTAAGGCCTCGGGGGAGGCGGTCCGCCAGGCGATGTGGCCTAGGCCCGCCTCCTTGGCCTCGGTGATCTTAAGGGTGTGGTGGTACCAGTCCTCGTAGGCCCGAAGGTAGACGGAGCTCCCTTCACAGGCTGTGACCTCGAGGCCCAGAAGTTCCGTGAAAAACCACAAGGTGCCTTCGGGGTTAGGGGTCAGGATCTCTGCATGGGCCAGTTGCACCACATCAAACCCTTCCATCAAAGCCTCCCTTCCTCCTCCATGCGGAGGATCTCCTGGATCACCTCAGCCCCGCGGTTGGCAGCGGGCAGCCCCCGGAAAAGGAAGGCAAGCCCCACCACCGCATTGAGCTCCTCGTAGGTGGCCCCGGCCCGCCGGGCAGCGATGGCGTGGAGCTTGGCGGCATCGGAGAGGTCCATAAGGAGCATGCCAAAGAGCATGAGCTGGGCCGTCTTCACGTCAAAGCAGGGGGGGTACATGAGGCGGGCCCGGAGTTCTTCTTGCATCCGCAAGGTTTCGGGGTCCAGCCGGGCCAGGAGGTCAGTCCGGGCCTGGATTCTCGGGGGGACGAAACCGATGAGTTCCCGGTAGCGGTCGCGCAGGCGCTCTAACTCTTCTGTGGACATGCGGAGTTCCGGCTTGGGCACAGGCTCTACCTCCCTTGTGAATCCCTTGCGGGTGTTTCGCCCTCACCTTAGGCCCATGCGCCGCGGGACCGCAAGGGTGGCGTTCATTTATGCCGAACCGAACGTTCGTATATTCTGAAACAAGGTATCGGCACCCAAGGCAGGAGGGATTACCCTCGGAGGTGAGGCCCATGCTGGGAACGGTACAGAAGGTTGGCGAGGTCCTGGAACTCTTCTCCCAAGACCGCTCGGAGTGGGGGGTAAGCGAGGTGGCCAAAGCGTTGGGTATCCCCAAGTCCAGCGCCCACGCGCTCCTCGCCACCATGAGCCAGATCGGTCTACTCAAGCGGACCCGGGAAGGGCGGTACCGCCTAGGGTGGCGCATTCTGGCCCTCTCCCAAGTGCTTCTCTCCACGAGCTCGTGGCGACAGGAGGCCAGGCGGGCCATGGAGGAGCTGGTGGCCCGCTACGGGGAAACCACCCATCTGGCGGTCCTGGAGTGCGGCCGGGTGGTCTACGTGGAGAAGCTGGAGGGTACCCGGGCGGTGCGGGTGGTGAACACCGGGGTGGGCGTGGAGCTTCCCGCTCACTGTAGCGGCGTGGGCAAAGTGCTCCTTGCCTTCCGCCCATGGGAAGAGGTGGAGAAGATCGTCTCCCAACGGGGCATGCCCGCCTTTACCCCCAACACCATCACCACCTTGGACGAGCTCAAGACCGAGCTCCAGGCGGTGCGGGAACGGGGCTACGCCTACGACATAGAAGAGGTGGTGCCGGAGCTTTGTTGTGTGGCAGCGCCCATCCGGGACCACACGGGGGAGGTCATCGCCGCCATGAGCCTGTCTGTACCCTTTTACCGTTTCCAGCAGATGAAGGAGGAGTACCGGAGGGCCATCCTCGAGGCCACCCGGGCCGTTTCCGAGCGGCTTGGGTACATGGGGGAAACAGCATGGACAAGGTCAAGGTAGCCATCCTGGGGTCAGGCAACATCGGCACGGACCTGATGTACAAGCTTTTGAAAAACCCCGGGCACATGGAGCTGGTGGCCCTGGTGGGGATTGACCCGAACTCGGAGGGCCTGGCCCGGGCCCGGGCCTTGGGGTTGGAGGCGAGCCACGAGGGAATCCAGTACATTCTGGAGCGGCCCGAGATCAAAATCGTCTTTGACGCCACCAGCGCCAAGGCCCACGTGCGCCACGCCAAGCTTCTCCGGGAGGCGGGGCGGATCGCCATTGACCTGACCCCGGCGGCCCGGGGCCCCTACGTGGTCCCCCCGGTGAACCTGAAGGCGCACCTGGAGGAGGACAACGTGAACCTCATCACCTGTGGGGGCCAGGCCACCATCCCCTTGGTCTACGCGGTGCACCGGGTGGTGCCGGTCCTTTATGCGGAGATGGTGTCCACGGTGGCTTCCCGCTCCGCGGGGCCGGGTACGCGGCAGAACATTGACGAGTTCACCTTCACCACGGCCCGGGGCTTGGAGGCCATCGGGGGAGCGAAGCGGGGGAAGGCCATCATCATCCTGAACCCGGCGGAGCCGCCCATCATCATGACGAACACGGTGCGGGTCATCCCGGAGACGGAGGCCTTTGAGCGGGAGGCGGTGGTGGAAAGTGTCCGGGCCATGGAGCGGGAGGTGCAGGCCTACGTGCCGGGGTACCGGCTGAAGGCGGACCCGGTGTTTGAGAGGCTCCCCACGCCTTGGGGGGAGCGGACGGTGGTGTCCATGCTCTTGGAGGTGGAAGGCGCCGGGGACTACCTGCCCAAGTACGCGGGGAACCTGGACATCATGACCGCCTCGGCCCGGCGGGTGGGGGAGGTCTTTGCCCAGCACCTTTTGGGGAAGCCGGTGGAGGAGGTGACGGCATGAGCTGGGACCTTTCCTTGGCCAAGCCTCCCGTGGTGGTGGACACCACCCTTCGGGACGGCTCCCACGCCCACCGGCACCAGTACACGGTGGCAGAGGCCCGGGCCATCGCCCGGGCCTTGGACGAGGCGGGGGTGTTTGGGATAGAGGTCTCCCACGGGGACGGGCTTGGGGGGAGCTCTATCCAGTACGGCTTTTCCCGCACGGACGAGATGGAGCTCATCCGGGCGGTACGGGAAGAGGTGAAGCGGGCCAAGGTGGCGGCGCTCCTCCTTCCCGGTATCGGCACCCGGAAGGAGCTCAAGGAAGCGGTGGAGGCGGGCGTGGAGATGGTGCGCATCGCCACCCAGTGCACGGAGGCGGACATCTCCGAGCAGCACTTCGGGATGGCCAAGGAGATGGGCCTCCTGGCGGTGGGCTTCCTCATGATGAGCCACATGCGCCCGCCGGAGTTCTTGGCGGAGCAGGCCCTCCTCATGGAGTCCTACGGGGCGGACGTGGTGTACATCGTGGACTCCGCCGGGGCCATGCTGCCCCAGGACGCCTACGCCCGGGTCAAGGCCTTGAAGGAGGCCCTGAAGAGGGCCCAGGTGGGCTTCCACGCCCACAACAACCTGGGCTTGGCCATCGGGAACACCCTGGCGGCCTTGGCGGCGGGGGCGGACTGGGTGGACGGCACCTTGAGGGGGTACGGGGCGGGGGCGGGGAACGCCGCCACGGAAGTCCTGGCGGCGGTGTTGGACAAGGCGGGGCTCAACCCGGGGCTGGACGTGTTCAAGCTTTTGGATGCGGCGGAGTACGTGATGGGTCCCATCCTGCACTTCCAGCCCTACCCAGACCGGGACTCCATCGCCATCGGGTACGCTGGGGTCTACTCCACCTTCCTCTTGCACGCCAAACGCATTGGAAAGGAGTTTGGGGTGGACCCTATGGCCATCCTCTTGGAGCTGGGACGCCGCCAGGCGGTGGCGGGGCAGGAGGACTGGATCCTGCGGGTGGCCCTGGAGCTCAAGGAGAAGGAGGCCGGGGCCTTGGCGGACTAGGATGGACCATGGAGCGGCTTGGTTTCGTGGGTACAGGAGAGGTTTGGGCGGGAAGTGGTGTTCCGGCCTAGCTTCAGGGGAGCGGAGGACCTTTTCCGGAGGAACGAAGATGGTGGTCCTTAAGGTGACCCTGCTGGAGGGCCGCCCGCTGGAGAAAAAGCGGGAGCTGGTGAGGCGGCTAACGGAGATGGCGGCGCGCCTTTTAGAAGAACCCCAAGAGGAAATCCGCGTGATCCTCTACGAGGTGAGGCGCGACCAGTGGGCAGCAGGGGGCGTGCTCTTTTCAGACAAGGAGGGAGCATGACGCTCTTGGAGGCGGTGCGGCAGGCCCGCCAAGCAGGGAAGACCCTCCCAGGGGGAAAGGACTGGGGCGTGGACCTTTCGGAAGCCTACCGCATCCAAGAGGCCCTTTTTCCCGGGCCCCTAAAGGGGTACAAGCTCGGGCTGGTTTCCGAAGCCAAGCAGCGGCAGATGGGCCTTTCCGAGCCCACCTTTGGCCGGGTTCACCCGGGGATGCTTTTGCAGAAGCCGGCGCTTAGCCGGTTCATCCAGCCTCGGGTGGAGCCTGAGGTAGCGGTGGTGCTAAGGGAGGACGTGCCTCCTGGGGCTTCCGTGAGCCGGGCCTACGCCGCCATTGGGGGGTTTTTCCTGGCGGTGGACCTTTTGGATTCCGTGTGGGAAGGCTACCGCTTCACCGCCCAAGAGGTGGTGGCGGACAACACCTCAGGGGGCGGTTTTCTTCTCTCCATCCGGCGGTACAGCCGGCTCCCCAAAGGGGTTCTGCGCCTCTACCTGAACGGGGAGAAGGTGGCCGAGGGACCCGTGGAGGCTTTAGGGGACCCGGGGGCACGGCTTTCCTGGCTGGCGGAGCGGGTTGGGGGGCTTAGGGCGGGCCAGGTGGTCTTCCTGGGGTCCCCGGCTCCGGCGGTACCCTTGGCGCAAGGCGTGTTGGAGCTTTGGGGTGAGGGGGATGTGCTCCTTGCCCGGGTGGAGTGAGGAGGTCGGACCATGGTGGAACCGAAAGTCTACAAGGAAACGGTGGACCGGCTTAAGGCGCTGGGCTTTCCCTTTGAGCTTCCCCTCGAGGTCACCCACTACATTGGCGGGGAGTTCGTGCGGGGGGAGAACTTCTTCCCCGTGGTTTACCCGGCCACGGGGGAGGTGATCGGCACCGCCCCCGAGGGGCGGGAGAAAGAGGTGGAGATGGCGGTAGGGGCGGCCCAGGAGGCCTTCTTGAAGTGGGGCAAGATGCCGCCAAGCCAAAGGAGGCCCTATCTCCGCCGCTTCGCCGAGAAGATCCGGGAGTACAAGCCCGTCTTTGAGGTGCTGGAAACCCTGGACGTGGGGCGGCCCATCCACGAGAACCGCCTCGGGTACGTGGAGCGCATGGCCAACAACATTGAGTTCTTCGCCGACTTCGCCGTTACCCACGGCTCCGAGGCCTATCCCATGGAAAACGGCTACATCAACTACGTCCTGCGCTTCCCCGTGGGGGTGGCGGCCCTCATCACCCCTTGGAACATGCCCAGCATGCTCGCCACCTGGAAGATCGGGCCCACCCTGGCCTTCGGCAACACCGCCGTGCTCAAGCCGGCGGAGTTCACCCCCTTGGGGGCCTGGCTCCTCGCCCGCTGCGCCCACGAGGCGGGGCTTCCCCCGGGGGTCTTCAACGTGGTCCACGGTTTCGGGCCCAACTCCGCTGGGGAGCTCCTCACCAAACACCCCCTCGTGCGCCTCATCTCCTTCACGGGGGAGACCACCACGGGCAAAATCATCATGAAAAACGCCGCCGACACCCTCAAGCGCCTTTCCATGGAGCTCGGAGGAAAGGCGCCCAACCTTATTTTTGAAAGCGCCGATCTGGACCGGGCGGTGGAGGTGACCCTGCGGGCGAGCTTCTTCAACCAGGGAGAGGTGTGCCTGGCGGGCTCCCGCCTCCTGGTGCAACGCTCCATCTACGAGGCCTTCTTGGACAAGCTGGTGGCGGCGGCCAAGGCCCTGAAGGTGGGGGACCCCCTGGATCCCGAAACCCGCATGGGGGCCCTCATCGCCGAGGAGCATCTAAAGAAGGTCATGTCCTACGTGGAGATCGCCCGGGAAACCGCCACCATCCTCACGGGCGGGAAGAAGCCTGAGCTTCCCCACCCCTTTGACAAGGGCTACTTCCTGGAGCCCACGGTGGTGGTGGACGTGAAGCCCTCGGACAAGGTCTGCCAGGAGGAGATCTTCGGCCCCATGGTGGTGGTGATGCCCTTTGATACCGAGGAGGAGGCCATTGAGCTTGCCAACAACACCCCTTACGGCCTGAACGCCATCGTGCAGACCCGGGACGTGGGCCAGGCGGTGCGGGTTTCCGAGGCCCTCGAGGTGGGCACGGTCTGGGTGAACGACTGGTTCGTGCGGGACCTGCGGGTGCCCTTCGGCGGGGCCAAGCAGTCGGGCATCGGCCGTGAGGGGGGCCACTACGGCTACGAGTTCTACTACGAAACCAAAAACGTCTGCATCGCCAACCGGTGAGCCATGAACCCCGAAACCTTCGCACAGGAGTTAGAAGGGGCCTGGGTGGAAAGGAGGCCCATAGAACCCCTTTCCGAGCGGGGCCTTAAGGGGATTGAGGCCGCCTACCGGGTCCAGGAGGCCTGGAACCGCCTGCGCCTAGCCAAGGGGGACAAGGTGGTGGGCCGCAAGATCGGCCTGACCTCCAAGGCAGTACAGGAGCAACTGGGCGTGGACCAGCCGGACTATGGCAACCTCTGGGCAAGCCGCTTCCTGGGGATGGGGGAGCGGGCCGAGGTGGCGGCCTCCCTTTTCCTCCAGCCCCGGGTGGAAGGGGAGCTGGCCTTCCTCCTGGGAAAGCGCCTAGAGGGCCCCCACGTGACCCCTCAGGAGGTGCTCGCCGCCACGGAGGCGGTGGCCTTTGCCCTGGAGATCGTGGACTCCCGCATCCGGGACTGGCGCATCCGCATAGAGGACACCATCGCCGACAACGCCTCCTTCGGGGCCTTCTTTGTGGGGCCGTGGGAGCGGGCTTTGCTGGAGGAGGACCTTTCCACCTTAGGCCTCGTGCTCTACCGGAACGGGGAGGCGGTGGCCCAGGGGGCGGGAGCAGCCTGCCTAGGGCACCCGGCCAGGGCGGTGGCCTGGCTCGCCAACGCCCTGGCCGCCTTTGGGGTGGCCCTGGAGCCGGGGGAGATCGTCATGTCCGGGGCCTGGGCCCCGGTGCAGGTGGCCCGCCCGGGGGACCTCTTTACCCTGGTGGGAACGGGGGGGAGGGCCCTTACCTTGCGTTTCGCCTAGCGGAGGTGGACCATGCCCCTATTGGAGGTTTTGGTGGCGAGAAAGGAACCCTTGAACGAAGAGCGTAAGGAAGCCATCAAGCAAGAGGCAGAGGAGATCTTCCGGGAAGTCTTGGGTACGCCCCCCGGGCGGCTTAGGGTGTTCATCCTGGAAGAGCGCAAGGATCAGCCCCCCAAGTAGGCCTGGCGCACGGCGGCGTCGCGAAGCAAGGTTTCTGCAGGACCTTCTTTTACGATGCGTCCTTCTTTTAGAAGGTAGGCCCGATGGGCTACCTGAAGCGCTAGTCCGGCGTTTTGCTCCACCAGGAGAACCCCCACGCCTTGGGCGGCAAAGGCCTTCAACGTGGCGAGAAGACGCTTGGCCAAGAGGGGGGCGAGGCCTAGGGTGGGTTCGTCCAGTAGGAGGTACTTGGGCCTGGCCGCTAGGGCCCGGGCTAGGGCCACCATGCGTTGCTCACCCCCGCTCATGGAGCCCACCCGTTGTCTTAGGCGGGCCTCGAGGGCGGGGAAGAGGGAGAAGATCTCTCGCCAGGGGGGTTCACCCGCACGGTAACCGCCTAAGCGCAGGTTCTCCTCCACGGATAGGCTACGGAACACCCCGCCCCGCTCCGGCACCAGCACGAGCCCCCTCTCTACCAAAGCTTCGGTCAACCCCCTTTGCGCCAGGAGACTAACGTCTTCCCCACTCAAAACGATCCTGCCTTGGACGGGTGCCAAGCCTACAAGCCCGCGCAAAAGGGAGCTTTTCCCCGCACCATTGGCGCCCAGCACCGCCACAATCTCACCGGGAGCCACTCGGACCCCCACCCCCTCCACCGCCCGGTGGGGTCCATAGGCAACGCTAAGCTCTTGGGCCTCAAGCATGCTCCACCCCCAGGTAGACCTCCACCACTTTAGGGTGGCGCAAGACCTCCTCGGTGGGCCCTTGGGCGATGAGTTCTCCAAACGAGAGGACGTAGACCCGGTCACATAGGGCCCGGATGGCGGACATCAGGTGCTCCACGATGAGGAGGGACACCCCTTCGCGTTTAACCTCCTGGAGAAGGGCCACCGCTTGCTGAAGCTCTGCCGGGTTTAGCCCCGCGAGCCATTCATCTAAGAGCAGAAGCCGAGGGCTAAGAGCCAAAGCCCGGGCCAGCTCCAACCGCTTTGCGTCCAAATAGGTAAGGGAGGCGGGAAAGAGGTGGGCCTTCTCCGCCAGGCCCACCCTGGCCAACACCTCCCAGGCCCGTGCCCCTGCCTTCTGAGGATCTTTGAGACATAAGGGAAGGTAAACGTGGGCATAGACGGTGAGGGAGGGAAACAAGCGTACCTGTTGGAAGGTTCGCGCTAGGCCAAGCCTGGCTAGGGCTTCTGGAGGTCGGCCCGTTACCTCCTGCCCTAGGAAGCACACCTGTCCCCCTTCAGGTTTTAAGGTGCCTGCGAGCAAGCCCAAAAGGGTGGTCTTCCCCGAACCGTTAGGGCCTATCAGGCCCACCGCTTCCCCTGACCGCACTTCCAGATCCACCTGGGCCACCGCCACCAAGCCGCCAAAGGATTTGGTGAGGCTTTTGGCTTGCAGGAGAGGACCTCTTATGGATTTAGGCTCCGGGATTGCCCTAGCTGTCTGGGTGTAGCGCGGGGTTTTGGTTTTCGGGGTGGGGAAGAGGCCCAGAAGGCCTCGAGGCAGGAAGTAGACCAGCAGGACAAAACCCAGCCCCATAAGGGCCGTGGCGTGATGGGGGAAGCGGCCACTAAGAAGGTCGTACACAAGAACCAAGGGAGGAGCTGCCAAAAAAGCCCCTGCAGGGCTTCCCAACCCCCCGAGCAACGCTGTGACAGCGGTCAGGAAAGAGATATTGGGATTAAACGCAAGGCTTGGGTCTATGTAGACCCAGCGTGGGGCTACCACAGCCCCCAAGGCACCCATAACCCCGGAGGTAAGGGCAAAAACCCCCACCCGAAGCCCATAGATTGGCACTCCAGCGTGGCGGGCCGCCAGTTCGTCATCTCCCGTGGCGGTAAGAGCGAGTCCTAATCGGCTTTCCTGAAAGCGTAGCCCCGCGATTAAGGTAAAGAAGGCAAGGCCTACCAGGGTATAGTAAAGCGTGAGTGGGTCCAAATCCAAAAAGATGTAGCTACCCACAGACCCCCCCAGGTTGCGTTGAACCCAGGTTACAACCTGTCGGATCAGCTCCGCCAGGCCATAGGTGAAGACGGTAAAGTAAATTCCCTGGAGCCGTAGAGTAGCAAGACCCACCCCTAAGGCCAGAAGGGCACTAAGCAGATAGGCCAAAACCACAAGCGCAAGCCAGGGGAGGTAAGGGTAAAGGAGGGCTACCGTGTACACCCCTGTGCCGAAAAATGCCGAGGTAGCCAGGCTCAGGTATTTTGCAGGACCCGTGAACGTGGTCCAGGTAGAGGCCAAGGCAGCGTAGAGGATCACCGAAACCCCGGCAGAGAGCAGGTACTCGCTTCCGAAAAAGGGCAAAGCCAAGGCTAGCAGGAAGAAGAAGCCGAGGTACGCTTTCATTGCCGCGCAGTCTCCCTTTGCCCTCGCAGATAGAGCACCCCGAGGACAAAAAGCCCGTAAACGGCCGCCAGACTCAGGCCGGGGCTAACAAAACGGGTCACAAGCGCTTCAGCCACACCCAACACCAAGCCTCCGGTCAAGGCTCCTAAGGCACCGTGGAGCCCGCCCAAGACCACCACCACAAGGGCTTTAAGGGTCAGTTCTGGACCCATGGCAGGCGTAACGGCCTGAAACATACTGAAGAGCACCCCCGCGGCAGCCGCTATTCCCCCGCCTACGGCAAACAGATAACCTGCCAAACGTGCGGCGGGAACCCCAACTAGAAGAACCTCCTCGGGTTCTCGGCTCAGGGCCCGTATGGCCATGCCTATACGGGTTCGGGTGAGAAAGAGATGGGTCAAGCCCACGAGGGTTAGCCCCAGGACGCAAGCCAGTAGGCGGTTTAATGCCACCGCACTCGGTCCCATGGATACCCCTTGGCTTAAATAGCTATAGCTAAAAATCCTGCCCCCCCATTCGGCGGCCAGAAGCCCTTGAACCAGAAACGAAATCCCAAAGGTCAGGAGAATGATCCGTCCCTCCGTTGTCCCATTCAAAGCCAGGGTTCGCCCTACCAACGGAAGAAGAAGTGCGCGGTGGAAGAGAAGGTGGAGGAGGAAGAAGAGGAAGGGCAAAACCGCGAGGGAAGCCAAGGGGCTAAGCCCAAACCCTTGGTAGAGAAAGAAGGTGGCGATGCTCGCCAAGATAACCGCTTCCCCATAGGCGAGGTTGAGAATGCGAGCTACCCCGTATTGAAGGGATAAACCTAGGGCGAGAAGCCCATACACCCCTCCTGCGATGCTTCCGGTGATGAGGGCTTCCAGGAAGGCCATGCGTTATCGGTTCCAAGCGGGTTTGGGAACCCGTGGGGAAGCAGCGCCGGGCCGCTCAGGCATCACCGCCACAAACTCGCCGTCCTGCCACTGGCCGATGAGCCAATTGCCCCGGAAAACGTTGCCTTCCAGCTTGAGAGGCCCAAGGATGGTGTCAAAGGTTTCCTGGCGTAGAAGGCGTACGATTTGGAAACGATCTATTTTACCTAGCTTTTCTATAGCCCCTCGCAGCGCCTGGAGCGAGGCATACGTTACCTGGCTAGCCCAGCGGTCCGGCTCCTGGCCCGTTACAGCTTTGTGCCGTTCCAAATAGCTCCGCCAGGCTTGATTGGGTACCACCCCACCCAGCCCCATCACGCCTTCGGCGCGGGCTCCGTACCGCTGGCGGAAGACGGGGAAGGCTGTTCCCACCCCGAGGAAGAATACCGCAGGATTAAAGCCCACCACCGCTGCAGCCTCTGGGAAGGCCAAGGTTTCCGCTGGATAGCTAAAGGCAACAAAGGCATCGGGGTTGCGGCCTTTGACCGCGTTGAGGAGCGAGGCAAAGTCGCTAAAGCCTTGCGGGTAGCTTTGGAAGTAAACAAGCTCCAGGCCTTCCCTTTGCGCTGCCCGGCGGAAGGCCGTGGAAAGCTCTAGGCCGAACTCATCGTCCGTGTGCACCACCGCCACACGCCGACCGATTTTGCCCGCTGCGGCCAGGTTGCGGAGCAACAGCACCAAAGCCTCTGCGTACTGGGAGGGCAGGCCTAAGAAGGAGAAGTAGCTGGGCCAGCGCCGCACCAGCTCAGGGGTTTTTTCGCTCAGGTTGGTCACCCCCAATTGGGGATAGCCGTGGCGAGCAAAAACGGGCGCCACGGCGAGGTTCATGGCGGTACCCCAGGGGGGTAAGACGAAGTCCACCCGGTCCTGGACGATAAGGCGCTCTATGTTCCGGATAGCCTCTTCGGGAGTGGAGCGGTCATCGTACTCCACCACGGCAACCCTTGCGGGGCCTGTGGCCAGTTTAAGCCCTCCAGCCGCATTGACTTCTTCCACCCAAAGGCGGTAGTTGGGCAAGGTGGTGATACCTGCTCCGGTAGCGTAGGGACCGGTTTTTGAAATGGAGTAGCCAATACGCACCGTACGGCCTTGTGCCTTAGCCTGGACCAGGAGGGTTGCTCCGGCTGCTAGGCTCTTCCAGAGAAACGACCTGCGGGTCTCCTTCATGGTTCGCCTCCGTTAGAAGGGGTAGTGCAACGGTTCCGTTTGCACGGTGATCCAGCGAAGTTCGGTAAATTCATGGATACCTGCCCGGCCGCCAAACCGCCCAAATCCGGAAGCCTTCACGCCCCCAAAGGGCATCTGGGGTTCGTCGTGGACCGTGGGACCGTTGATATGGCAGATTCCGGACTGAATCCGCCTGGCCAGTCGGATGCCCTTGGCGACGTCCTGGGTGAAGATGGCTGCGGAGAGGCCATACTCGGTGTCGTTGGCCACCCTTAGGGCTTCCTCCTCATCCTTGACCCGCACCACCGCTACCACCGGGCCAAAGGATTCCTCGTGATAGAGCCGCATTCTGGGGGTGACGTGATCCACCACTGTAGGCCAGAGGTAGGGACCTTCCCTCCGCCCCCCGGCTACTAGCCTCGCCCCTTGCGCAAGGGCCTCCTCTATGAGTTCAACCACGCGGTCTGTGGCCTTGGGGTCCACCAGGCAACTGAGCACCACCGGCTCACGCCGGGGGTCTCCCACGGGGAGGCGTTGCGCTTTCTGCGCCAGCCGTTCCACCAGGGCATCCGCCACCGCCTCCTCCACCACGGCCCGCTCGGTGGACATGCAGATTTGTCCTTGGTTGGCGAAGGCGCCAAACGCAATGGCGTTGGCGGCTTCCTCGAGGTTCGCATCCCTAAGCACAATGACCGGCGCCTTCCCCCCGAGTTCTAAAAGGACCGGCTTCAGGTGCCGCCCGCAGAGCTCAGCGATGATCCTCCCGGTGCGGGTGGACCCCGTAAAGTTGACCCGCCGTACGGCAGGATGGGCAATGAGGGCTTCCACCACACGCGGGGCATCCTCGGGGGAAGTGGTGAGGAAGTTAACCACTCCTGGGGGTAGCCCTGCTTCCTCCAAGGCTTCCACGATTAGGGCGTGAGTTTTGGGGGAAAGCTCGGAGCCTTTGAAAACCACAGTGTTGCCGCAGGCGAGGGGCGTGGCCAGGGCGCGCACCCCTAGGATCACCGGAGCGTTCCAGGGTGCGAGGCTGAGAACCACCCCCACGGGTTGGCGGATTGCGAAGGCCAAAGTCCCGGGCCGGTCCGAAGGGATAACTTCCCCCGTGATCTGCGTGGTAAGGGCAGCGGCTTCCTTGAGCATGCTTGCCGCCAGGTGTACGTTGAACTCAGCCCACCCCGGCGTGGCTCCCGTTTCCGCCATCATGGTGTCCACGAAAAAGGTTTTCCTGGCCTCCAGGGCCTGGGCAGCCCGCCAAAGGAGCTCACGCCGTTCGCTTGGAGGCGTTTCTGACCAGAAGGCAAACGCCCTTTCGGCGCTTGCCACCGCCTCTTGGGCGTCCTCGAGGCCTGCGGCTTCCGCTTCGCTTGCCACTTCCTGGTCCAGTGGGCTTTGACGGGCAAAGCGCCTCCCGCTTCGCGCCTCCCGCCAAGTGCCGTCAATGTATAGCCGCACAGATTTCGCCGTTTGGACCATATTTTGGCCTCCAAGAGGCAGGGTAGGGCAAGAAGGGGAGGGGTGTCTATAGGGATGTTCTGGTATGGCGAACCCAGGCGCCCAAACAAATTGTTGACAATTTAGTTGACGCTAGGGTAGCCTAGCCTTTGAGGAGGTACCCCTTATGGAAGGAAGCGAATACGCCCGTTGGCCGTACGGCGACCTAGCCCATCTGGCCCACGTGGAGCTCATCACCCCCAAGCCGGAGGCGAGCCTTTGGTTCTTCACCGAGGTGATGGGGATGGCGGTGAGCGGCCAGGAGGGGGATTCCGTCTACCTCCGGGGTTGGGACGACTACGAGTACCACACGCTAAAGCTTACAGCGGGCCCGAAGCCAGCTTTGGGTCACTTTGCCTTCCGCGTAAAAACCCCGGAAGCGCTCCTGCGGCGGGTGGAGGCGCTTGAGGCCTCCGGGCTTGGGGAAGGATGGACGGATGGGGACCTGGGCCACGGCCCCGCCTACCGGTTCCGCACCCCGGATGGCCACCTGATGGAGCTTTACTACGAAACCCGTTGGTACACCCCCACCGAGGCCACCCGGCCTGCCCTGAAGAACCAAGCCTCCCGTTTCCCGGGAAAGGGCGCCAACCTTAGGCGGCTAGACCACATCAATATCCTGGCCTCCGATGTGGCGGCGGTGCGGGCGTTTATGGAGCGCTACCTCGGGATGAGGGTCACCGAGCAAATCATCTTTAGCGACGGGACCGAACAGGGGGCTTGGCTCACCTGCAACAACAAGACCTACGACGTGGCCGTGACCAAGGACCACCTCGGGGCCAAAGGCAGGCTTCACCACTTCACCTACGCCGTGGATAGCCGGGAGGAGGTCCTGCGGGCGGCGGACATTTGCCTGGAGCACGGGGTCTTCATTGAAACGGGGCCCCACAAGCACGCTATCCAGCAGACCTTCTTCCTCTACGTGTACGAGCCGGGTGGGTGTCGGTTTGAAATCGCCTGCCCGGGAGCGCGCCTCCTTCTTGCCCCTGACTGGAAGCCCATTGTCTGGAACGAGGAGGAGCGAAAGAAGGGCCAGGCCTGGGGCTTGAAGACGGTGGAAACCTTCCACACCTACGGGGTTCCCCCGGTAGAGGAGGCCTGATGCCGGCCACGGACAAGACCACGGAGGTGTACCAAGCCTACCATCTCCTTCGGGAGGCCATCCTAAAGGGGGAGCTGCTTCCCGGCCAGCGCCTCGTGGAGAAGGACCTCACCGAGCGCTTCGGCCTTGGAAGGGCGGCCATCCGCACCGCCTTGGCCAAGCTGGAGCAAGACGGTCTGGTGGAAAGCGCCCCGTACCGCGGGGCCTGGGTGCGGGCCATTACGGAGGAGGAGGCGGTGGAGGTCCTCGAGGCCCGCATGGCCTTGGAGTGCTTGGCGGTGCGCTACGCCGCGCGCCGCGCCACCCCGGAGGAGGTGGCCCGGCTTCGGGAGATCCTCGCCGAGATGCGAAAGCGCTTTGCCCAAGGGGATCTCCTGGGTATGTCCGAGCTCAACGCCGCCTTTCACCGCACCTTGGTGGAGGCCTCGAGGCACCAGACGGCCAAGCGGCTCATAGAAGCCCTGCGGGCCCAGGGCGTGCGCCACCAGTACCGGACCGTTTTGGTCCCCGGACGTTCCCAACGCTCCCTAGAGGAGCACGCCAGAATTTTGGAAGCAGTGGCCGCCCGGGACGAGGAGGGGGCCGAAAGGGCCATGCGGGAGCACCTGGAAGGTGTTCTGGCGGCCTTGCGCCAGGCGAAAGGAGGTCCGCTATGAAACCCAGCGAGCGAGCGTGGGCCGTGGTGCAGGGGGCTTACGACCTCCACGTGCACGTGGAGCCCGATATCCTCCCCAGAAAGACCCACGACCTCGCCCTGGCCGAGCGCTTCCGCCAGGTGGGCCTCAAGGGGTTTGTCCTCAAGTCTCACTACGCCCCCACGGCGGAGCGGGCCCAGGTGGTGGGGCGAGCGGTGCCCGGGGTGGAGGTCCTGGGGGCCATCGTCCTAAACCACGGGGTGGGAGGGCTCAATCCTTTGGCGGCGGAGATCGCCGCCCGGGCCGGTGCTCGCTTTCTCTGGTTCCCCACGGTGGACGCGGCCAACGAGGCCCGCGAGGTGGCAAGGCTTTCCCTGGAGAAGAAGCCCCAGTGGGCGAGGCTTCAGGAAGCTTTCCGAGAGGCGGGGCTTCTGCCAGCGCCCATAGGGGTCTTGGACGCCAACGGGAAGCTCAGGCCCGAGGCCCGAGCGGTCCTCGAGGTGGCCGCCCGCCACCGGATGGTGGTGGCCACGGGCCATCTCTCGCGGGATGAGATCTTGAAGGTCGTGGAAGCAGCTTTGGAGGAAGGGGTATCCCACGTGGTGGTCACCCACCCCGACTACCCCACCCAAGGCCTCCCCTTAAGCGACCAGCGGTACCTGGCCTCCCAAGGGGTGTATTTGGAACGGTGCTTTACGCCCTCCCATACAGGCAAGGTGCCTTGGGAAAAGCTCTTTCGCGCTATCCGGGAGGCAGGGGTGGAACGGAGCTTTCTCTCCACGGACCTCGGCCAACCGGCCAACCCTCCCGTGGAGGAGGGGCTTGCCCTCTTTGCCGACCGGCTCCTGCAGGCCGGGTTTAGCGAGGAGGAAGTGCGGCATATGGCGGTGACCGTGCCCACAGAACTGGCGAAAGGAGGAAAGGGGTGAAGCGCCTACTGGTGGTGAGCGCCCACGCGGCGGACTTCGTGTGGCGGGCCGGTGGGGCCATCGCCCTCACCGTGGCCCAAGGGGGTAAGGCCCTGGTGGTGGCCCTGAGCTACGGGGAGCGGGGGGAGTCGGGGGAGCTTTGGAAGGAGCCGGGACAGACCCTGGAGCGGGTGAAGGCCATCCGCCAGGAGGAGGCGAGCCGGGCGGCGGCCATTCTGGGGGCCGAGTTTTTGCCCTTGGACCTCGGGGACTACCCCTTACGGGTGGACGAGAAGGCCCTGGAGCGCCTCTTGGGGATCCTGGTGGACTTCGCCCCGGACGTGCTCATGACGCACACCCCCAAAGATCCCTTCAACCCCGACCACCCGGTGGCCTACGAGGCCACGGAACTCGCGCGGCAATTGGCCTCGGGGGCGGGGGTAGCGAGCGCCTTCAAGACCATCCGTCCTCCCGAGTTCCTCCTTTTTGAGCCCCACCAGCCCGAGCTCTGCGGCTTCGTGCCCAACCTCTTCCTGGACATCACCTCGGTGTGGGAGAAGAAGCTTAAGGCCATGGAGGTCTTTGCCTCCCAGGCCTACCTGCGGCGCTACTACGCCGAGCGGGCGGAGCACCGGGCCAACCACGCCCGGCGCATCTCGGGCCTGAAGGATATAGAGAAGGCGGAAGCCTTCCAGCGGGTTTTGCCGCAGGTGGTGCGAAGCCTTTAGGAGGGCAGCATGCTTGCGCCCGAAGAGGTGAAGGAGCTTGCCGAGCTGGGTAGCGCCACGGTCTACGAGGCTTCAGGGCGGGAGGGGCTGGTTCCTCTTACCTTCCTGCGCCTTCCCCCGGGAGCCAAGGCGGCGGGCCCCGCCTTTCCCGTGCTCTGCGCCCCGGGGGACAACCTGGGGGCTCATGCCGCCATGGCCGCCCTAAAGCCAGGGGAGGTCCTGGTCCTGGCCCAAGCGGAGGCCGAGCCCGTGGCCCTGGTGGGGGAGCTCCTGGCCACCCAGGCCAAGGCCCAAGGGGCGGCGGCCCTCCTGGTGGACGGGGCGGTGCGGGATGCCGATGAGCTTGCGGCCTTGGGCCTTCCGGTTTGGGCCCGGTGGGTGAGCCCCAAGGGGGCGAAGCGGGAAGCCCTTTTGGGCCTCGGGGTTCCTGTCCTCCTGGGGGGCGTGGAGGTGCGGCTTGGGGACTACCTGGTCCTGGACGGGGACGGGGTGGTGGTGGTGCGCCGGGAGCGGGCCCAAGAAGTATTGCAAAAGGCCCGCGAACGGGCGGAGCGGGAGGCGCGCTTGCGGGAGCGGTTTGCCCGGGGAGAGCTCTCCTTGGACCTCTACGGCCTAAGGGAACGGGTGGCAAGGCACCTGGAGGAAGCGGCGCGGCTCCGGGAGGGGAACCGTGGCTAGGCTTCAGGTGGCGGTATTGGGGCTTGGGGAAGCGGGTTCGGCCATCGCCCAGGACCTCGTCCAAGCGGGGGCCCGGGTGGTGGGCTACGACCCCATCCCGGAGAAAAACGTGCCCGGTATCCACCGGGCCCAAAGCGAAAGGGAGGCGGCCTATGGGGCCCAGGTGGTCCTTTCCGTGAACTGGGCCCGGGTAGCCCTGGAGGTGGCCCAGAAAGTGGCCCCGGCCCTTAGCCCAGGCGTGGTCTACGCCGACCTGAACACCGCATCCCCCAAACTGAAGCGTGCCCTCGCCGAGGCCCTTTCTGGGACGGGCGCCCTTTTCGCCGACGTGGCCCTCATGAGCCCGGTGCCGGGGAAAGGCCTGAGGACGCCCTCCCTGGCCTCCGGGCCCGGGGCTAGGGCTTACCGGGAGCGCCTGACGCCCCTGGGGGCCGTGGTGGAGGTGGTGGGCGAGGCCCCGGGGGATGCGGCTACAAGGAAGCTTCTGCGGAGCGTCTTCTTCAAGGGGATGGCAGCGGCGGTGATGGAGGCCCTGGAGGCGGCGAGGCGCCTGGGCCTGGAAGCGGAGCTCAAGGCCAACATCGCCCAAACCCTAAAGGAAGCGGACGAAGCCTTGGTGGAGCGTTTGGTGGAGGGGAGCCTGCGCCATGCCGGGAGGCGGTACGAGGAGATGCTGGCAGCGGCGGAGCTTCTAGAGGAGGTGGGCGTTAAACCCCGGGTAGCCCGGGCTACTGCGGAGCAACTCAGGGCGTGGATGGAGTTGGGGTAGCCGGCGTGGGGAGGGGGTGGGCAGGCGTGCGGGGAATGGGGCCTGTTATTCCTGGATTTAGGGCCTTCGGGCCTGATATGCCCTATTTCGCGAAAGGTACATTTCGCGCATGTATAATACCCCCGTGGACCCCAGCGCGCCTGCCCACGTTCTTTGGAAAACCCTCGGCATTAAAAGCCCCGATAATGCCCTTATCCCCCTCATCCCCTATGCGGAGTACCTCCTCCTGGAAAGGGGCTACTCCCCCCGGGGGGTCCGCCGGTACCTCCAGGACCTCGCCTTCTGGTTCCGCTTCCTCGAGGCCCAAGACCTTCCCCCAGGCCCCGAGGCGGTGCGGGCCCTTTTGCTCGCCGAGCGCTGGTCCCCGAGGCGGGTCCAGGGGTTCCTCGCCGCCCTAAGGAGCTACTACCGGTACCTGGCCCAGGTGCGGGGCGAGGCGGCGGAAGACCCCACGGAGGGCATCGGCCGGCCCAAAGCGGGCCGCAGGCTTCCCCTGCACCCGAACCCCGAGGAGCTCAAGCGCTTCCTCGAGGCCTTCTCCGAGGAAAAGGAAGCGAAGCTCCTCACCGCTTTGGTCCGCTTCCTCTACGGCACGGGCCTGCGCATCTCCGAGGCGCTTTCCCTTAAGGGGCGGAACGTCGTCCTGGAAAAGGGCCTGCCCGCGGCGGTGCGGGTGGTGGGCAAGGGCAACAAGGAAAGGCTCGTGCCCCTTTCCAAGACGGCCCGGGAAGCCCTCCTGGAGCTGGGCCTTCCCCAAGGGAATGTTCCTATTTTCACGTTCACCCAAGGCCGCAGGCGGGGCCGCACCCCTTCCGCCCGCTGGGTGGAGGCCAAGTTCCGGGAAGCCGCCCTTAGGGCGGGCCTGGACCCCCGGCGCTTCACCCCCCACAAGCTCCGGCACGCCTACGCCACCTTGCTGGTGGAGGTGGGGGTGGAGCTGGACGCCGTGAAGGACCTCCTGGGCCACGAGTCCATCGCCACCACCCAGATCTACCTCCACGCCTCCCGCGAGAGGCTCAAGGAGGCGGCCCAGAAGCTCCCCGAGCTCTAAAGGGCCGTGGCCCCGCCGTCCACGGGCAGGACCACCCCCGTGATGTAGTCCGAGGCTGGGCTGGCCAGGAAGAGCACCGCCCCCCCAAGCTCCCCGGGCTTTCCCGCCCGGCCCAGGGGCAAGGTGGCCTTGAGAAGGGGCTCGGCCCGGGGCAAGACCTTTTCCGTCATGCGCGTGGGGAAAAACCCGGGGGCCAGGGCGTTCACCCGGATGCCCCACCGCCCCCACTTCACCGCCAGGTCCCGGGTGAGGGCCACAAGCCCTCCCTTGGAGGCGGAGTAGCCCACGGCGTCCAAGACCTCGGGGTACTCCCCCTTAAGCCCGGCCACGGAGGCGATGTGGACGATCTTGCCGTAGCCCCTCTCCTTCATGCGCTTGGCGGCGGCCCGGCTCGCCAGAAAGGCCCCCACCAGGTTCACCTCCAGGACCTCCCGCACCTTCTCCACGGGCATCTCCAGGGAAGGCGCCCCCCAGCTGATACCGGCGGCGTTCACCAGGATGGTGAGGGGGCCAAGCTCCCCTTCCACCTGGTCGCAGATCGCCTCTAGGCGGGCCTCGTCCCGCACGTCCCCCTCCAGGTAGAGGGCGTCCTCCCCGAGATGCTTGCGGGCCTCCTCAAAAAAGCTCGCCCGCCGGGCCATCACCGCCACCTTAGCCCCCGCTTCCTTAAGGGCCAGGGCCGCCTCGAGGCCAAGCCCCCTAGAACCCCCCGTGACCAAAGCCGCCTTGCCATCCAGTCGGAACTTCTCCAGGAACATCAGGCACCCCCGTAGTAGCCCTTGTACCGTTCCCTAAGCGCCCGCTTCAGGAACTTCCCGGCGCTCGTGCGCGGGATCTCCTCCACGAAGACGTAGGCGTCGGGGAGTTGCCACTTGGCAAAGCCCGCCTGGAGGAGGTGGGCGTTGAGCTCCTCCGGGCTTGGGGCCTCCCCCCGCGGCACCACCACCGCCAGGGGCCTTTCCTGCCATTTGGGATGGGGAATGGCCACCACCGCCGCCTCCTTCACCTTGGGGTGGCCCATGAGGGCGTTTTCCAGGTCCACGCTGGAGATCCACTCCCCACCCGACTTGATGAGGTCCTTGAGCCGGTCCTTGATCTCCACGTAGCCCTCCTCGTCCCACACGGCCATGTCCCCCGTGCGGAACCACCCGTCCGGGGTGAGGGCCCTCTGGCTCGCCTCCTCGTTTTGGTAGTAGCCCCGGGTGATCCAGGGGCCCTTGAGCTGGATCTCCCCCATGTGCTTCCCGTCCTGCGGCACGGGGCGGCCCTCCTCGTCCGCCACCCGGAGGCGCACCAGGGGGATGGGAAGGCCGGTCTTGGCCTTGAGGGTGAGCTTCTCCTCCTCGGGGAGGCCTTCCAGGTGGCTCTTGATGAAGTTCTGCACCACCACCGGGGAGGTTTCCGTGAGGCCGTAGCCCTGGCGCACCTCTATCCCCATCCGCTCAAAGCGGGCGATGAGGCTCCTGGGGGCGGCGCTTCCCCCCACCACCAGGCGCCTTAGGGTCTTCAGGCGGTGGCCGGTAGTCTCCAGGTGGTCCGCCAGGGCGAGCCAGACCGTGGGCACCCCGGCGGTGAAGGTGACCCCTTCCCCGTCAAAGAGCTCCACCAGGGAGGCGGGGTCTAGCCTGGGCCCGGGCAGGACCTGCTTGGCCCCCACCAGGGTGGCGGCGTAAGGGAGGCACCAGGCGTTCACGTGGAACATGGGCACCACGGGGAGGACCACGTCCTTTTCCGATAGGGCCGTGCCGTCAAAGAGGCTTGCCGCCAAGGAGTGGAGGACCAGGGCCCGGTGGCTATACACCACCCCCTTGGGCAACCCCGTGGTCCCCGTGGTGTAGGCCATGCCGCAGGCGGCCCTTTCGGGCACCCGGTGGGGCTCCGCCTCCTCGCCCAGGACCGCCTCGTAGGCCAGGTACCCCTCGGGGGCCTTCTCGTCCATGACCACGAAGTGCTCCACGGTCCTGAGCTCCGGGCGCAGGGCCTCCACCAAGGGGAGGAGGTTCGGGTCAAAGAGGAGGACCTTGTCCTCGGCGTGGTTCAGGATGTAGGCGATCTCCTTGGGGCTTAGGCGGGGGTTGGCGGTGTGGAGCACGGCCCCCATGCCGGGCACGGCGAAGTAGGCCTCGAGGTGGCGGAAGTGGTTGAAGCCCAAGGTGGCCACCCGGTCCCCCTCCCCTACCCCAAGCGCCCTAAGCCCCCCCATGAGCCGCTTCGCCCGCCGGTAGACCTCGGCGTAGGTGGTGCGGTGGACCTCCCCGGTGTGGAGGCGGGAAACCACCTCCTTTTTCCCAAAAAGCGCCGCCGCCCTTTCCAGGAAGTCCCAAAGGTTGAGCTCCTCGTCCATCATGGTGCTCGGGAACATGGCTATCCCCCTTTCGTTTAGACCCAGTATAACCCTAGCCCACCCGGTAGAAGACCCCCTTGGCGAAGGCCACCCGCTTCCCCTCCAAAAGCACCTCCCCGGCGGCGTGGAGAAGGTGCCGGCCGGGGTGGATTACCCACCCCCGGGCGACGAGCACCCCTTCCCGCACGGGGCGGAGGTAGCTTACGGAAAGCTCCGCCGTGACCACCTTAACCCCCAGGCTTTCCACCGCCTGGCCTAGGGCGCTATCCAAAAGGGCGGCGAGGATGCCGCCGTGAACCAAGCCTTGGCCCTGCAAGAACTCTTCCCGCACCCGTAGGCGAAGCTCCGCCTCGCCCGCTTCCTTCCGCAGGACCTCCGCCTGGAAAAAGCGGGCAAAGGGGCTCAAGCGGGCCTCCGCCGCACCATGGTCACGAACTCGCCCTCCTGCACCACCTCGTTCCGCTGGTTGTAGACCCGCACCCGTTGCACCAGGATGCCCCGGTCGGGCTTGGAGGTTTCCCGCTTCTCCAGGATTTCGCTTTCCCCCCGCACCGTGTCCCCGATGAAGACGGGCTTCAGGAAGCGGTAGTTCCGGATCTCCAGCCAGGCGATGATGGTCCCCTCAAAGTGGCCCGCCCGCTGGCGAAGCCCCGTGAGCATGGAAAGCACCAGAAGCCCGTGGGCGATGCGCTGGCCAAAGGGGGTTTCCTTGGCGAACTCCGCGTCGGTGTGGATGGGATTATAGTCGCCGGAAACCCCGGCAAAGTTCACCACGTCCGCCTCCGTCACCGTGCGGGCTGGGGTGGAAAACCTTTGGCCGACCTCAAAGTCCTCAAAGTACATGGGCATCCTCCTCACCTCCTTTGCGCCAACGGGGCGTAAGCCCCGGGGCCCACGATGGAGCGGCCTCCGTCCACGTAAATCGCCTGGCCGGTAAGGTAGCTCGCCTCCTCGGAGAGGAGAAAGAGGGCTGCGCGGGCCACCTCCTCGGGATGGCCCGCCCGCCCAAGGGGAGTGGCCTCCACCTCCCTCCGCCAGGCCCACTCGGGAAGCCCCGCGGTCATCCGGGTGGCGATGAGCCCGGGGAGCAGGACGTTCACCCGGATCCCCTTCCGGGCAAGCTCCAAGGCCAAGGTGCGGGCAAGGCCCACCACGGCCATCTTGCTGGCAGCGTAGTGGGCAAGGCCCAAGGCACCCAAAGCGGCCACGGAGCTTGTGAGGACAAGGCTTCCCCCTTCCATGACCTCCCCTGCCTTCCGGGCTACCAGGAAGCTCCCCGTAAGGTTCACCCGGAGCACCCGCTCCCACTCCCCTAGGGGGAGCTTCCAGGAGAGGGCGCTATCGGCTATCCCCGCAAAGTGCGCCACCCCGTGGAGCACCCCAAATTCCTCCAAGGCCTCCCGGAAGGCCTCCTCCACGCCTTCCGGGGTACTCACGTCCGCCACCACGGCCACCGCCTCTGCTTCCAGGGGGGCCACGGCCTCTGCCAGGGCTCCCTCCTCCACGTCCACTGCCAGGAGCCTTGCTCCCTCCCGGGCAAATAGGTCAAGGGCCGCTCGACCGATGCCGTGGGCAGCTCCGGTCACGTGGATGGTCTTTCCTGAAAGCCTTCCCATCAGCGCAGGCTGGCGTAGACGGCGTTTCGGAAAAGCCCAGCGTAGTAGGTGCGGCCTCCGGGGTTTTGCATCATGAAAACGCCGATGAGGCGTTCCCTCGGGTCCACGAAGAAGTAGGTGCCGAAAAGCCCCGCCCAGAAGTAGTCCCCCTTGGAGCCGGGCAGGGGGCTTCCCCCGTCCTCGAGGCGCACCGCCACCCCAAGGCCGAAGCCGTACCCGAAGCCCGGAAGGTAAGGAGCCCCCCGCTCCAGGGAGCGGAGGTAGAGGGGACCCAGGTGGTCCTGGGTGAGGAGCTCCACCCCCTTGCGGGAGAGGATACGGCGCCCTTCCAGCTCCCCACCGTTTAGGAGAGCCTGCAGGAAGCGGTAGTAGTCCTGGGCGGTGGCCACCGCGCCTGCTCCTCCCGAGTAACGCCTGGGGGCGTCCCGCACGTTGAGGGGAGGCGGGGTGGGGGTTCTCGTGAAGGGATCCTCTCCAAAGGGTTCGGCGATCCGGCCCCACTTCTCCCGGGGCACCTGGAAGCCGGTATCCGCCATGCCCAAGGGCCGGAAGATGCGCTCCTCCATGAGCGCGCCGAGGCTTTGGCCCGTGACCCGCTCCAGGAGGTGGCCAAGGAGGTCCGTGGAGTTGCCGTACTCCCAAAGGGTGCCGGGCTGGACCTGGAGGGGGAGGCGGGACAGCTTGGCCAGAAACTCCTCCCGCGTCTGGTCTAGGGCATCCGCGTTCACCTTGCGGTACTCCTGCTTCACCAAGGAGTCAAAGAAGATGCCGTAGGTGATGCCCGAGGTATGGCGCAGGAGATCGTACAGGGTGATGGGCCTTTGGGCCGGCACGAGCTCCAGGACAGGCTTGCCATCCGGGCCCACCCGCTCCACCCCCACCCGCACCTCCCGGAACTCGGGGAGGTAAAGGGCGATGGGATCCGTAAGGAAAAGGCGCCCCTCCTCCACGAGCTGAAGGGCGAGGACCGAGGTCAGGGGCTTGGTCATGGAGTAGATGCGGAAGATGGCCTCCTTGGCCATGGGGGTCCGGGCCTTGGGGTCCAGGTAACCCACCGCTTCGTGGAAGACCACCTGGCCGTGGCGCGCCACCAGCACCACCGCGCCGGGAAGCCGACCCTGGGCCACCTCCGCCTCGAGGCGGGCCTTGAAGGCCTGGAGAACCCCGAGGTCCACCCCTTCCCGTACCTGGGCCAAGGCGAGGCCCAGGAGGGCTACGCTTAAGAAAACCAACCGCCACAGCCGCATACCGCTCACCCCCGCACATCAAAAGCCTTTATTCCCGTGAGGTGCGCCCCGATGATGAGCTTTTGCACCTCGCTCGTCCCCTCGTAAAGGGTCAGGATGCGGGCGTCCCGGTAGAGCCGCGCCACCTCGTACTCCTCAAAGAAGCCGTAGCCGCCGTGCACCTGGATGGCCCGGTAGGCCACCCGGTTGGCGGCCTCAGAGGCGTAGAGCTTGGCGAGGCTCGCCTCCAGGGTGTAGGGCTCCCCCTTGACTTTTTTCCAGGCCGCCTGGTAGGCGAGGAGCCTCGAGGCCTCCAGGTCCAGCTTCATCTCCGCCAGGTGCTCCTGGACCAGTTGGAAGCTGGCGATGGGCCGGCCGAACTGCCGCCTCTCCTTCACGTAGCTCAGGGAAAGCTCCAGCGCCCGCCGCATGAGCCCCACCGCCCCCGCCGCTAAGGAGATGCGGCCCGTGTCCAGGGTGGAAAGGGCTATCTTAAAGCCCTCGCCTTCCTGGCCCAAGATCCGCTCCTTGGGCACCCGGACCCCGTCCAGGAAGACCACCCCCGTGTCCGCCGCCCTAAGGCCGAGCTTTCCCTTAAGGGGGCTCGTGCGCACCCCGTCCTGCCGCTCCACCAGGAAGCAGGTGATGCCCTTCGCCCCCCTCTCGGGGTCCGTCTTGGCGAAGATGAGGAAGACCTCCGCCACGTTGCCGTGGGAGATGAAGGTCTTCTGGCCCTCCAAAACGTAGTGGTCGCCGTCCCGGTAGGCCCGGGTGCGGAGGCTTGCGGCGTCGGAGCCGGCCTCGGGCTCGGTGAGGCCAAAGGCCCCGAGGACCTCTCCCCGGGCGAGGAGGGGCACGTACCGCTCCTTTTGGTCCTTCGTCCCGTAGGTAAGGAGCGGGGTCAAGACCAGGCTTTGCTGCACGGAGAGGATGGAGCGCAAGGAGGCGTAGCCTCCCATCTCCTCCAAAAGGGCGAGGTAGGCGAAGAAGTCCAGCCCTGCCCCGCCCAGCTCCTCGGGGACGAAAACCCCCAGGAAGCCCAGCTCCCCCATGCGCCGCACCAGGGGCCAGGGGAAGGCCTCCTTCTCCTCGTACTCCTTCAACGCCGGGGCCGCCTCCTCCAGGAAGCGGCGGGCCAAGGCCCTAAGCTCCTTGTGCTCGGGTATCTCCATCCTTCAACCCCCTCAGGATCAGGTCGTGGTAGGCCTGGGCCACCTCCACCGCCCGCATGGGCCCTCCAGGGCGGAACCAGCGGATCATCCAGTTGAGGAGGGAAAGCACCGCCCGGCCCGCCAGGGCCACGTCCACCGGCCGGAAGACCCCCGCCGCTATCCCCCGCTGGAGGATGGCCCTGAGGTTCGCCTCGTGCCGGTCCCTAAGCCGGTTGGTGAGGGCCCGGTTTTCCGGGGAGAGGCTTTTTATGCCCTGGAGCATGGTGACGAAGAAGGGGTAGTTCTCCTCAAAGAAGCGGGCGTGGGCCTCCATAAAGCGGAGGAGGGCCTCTTCCGGGTCCGGGTGGGCCGAGGCCTCCTCCCCCGCCCGCACCAGGCCCTCGAGGGCCTGGAGGCTTATCGCCAAGAGGATCTCCTCCTTGCTCCGGAAGTGGTGGTAGAGGGCCGCCTTGGAAAGCCCTAGGGCTTGGGCCACGTCCTGGACGCTCGTGGCCTCGTAGCCCTTCTCCGTGAAGAGCTTGGCGGCCTCCTGGAGGATGCGGTCTTTCGTGGTGGTCACCATGGCTCACCGACCGGTCGGTAAGTTCCACGATAGTCCCCTCCCCACGCTCCTGTCAAGCCCCGGCCTTGACAAGGGCCAGGCTAAGCCATTAACATGGTAACCAACCGGTCGGTAAATACGGGCGCGTCTTGGTTTTAGGGTATGGGCGCGCTCCACCGGTAGGAGGGAGGACGCTGATGCGGCGTACCTGGGCCAAAGCAAGCCTACTGGCGCTTCTTGCCTTGGGAGGGTCCGCCTTTGCTCAGGTTATTCGCGTGGGCGTGGTGGGACCCATGGCCTTCGTCCAGGGAGAGCACACGTGGTATGGAGCTACCCTGGCGGCGGAGGAGATCAACCGGGAGGGCGGAGTGGTGGTGGGCGGCCGGCCGTTCCGAATTGAGCTCGTTCGCGTGGACACCAACGAGATCACGAGCGTGACGGACGCCGCCACCGCTGTGGAGCGGGCCATCACGGCCCAAAGGGTGGATTTCCTCATCGGGGGCTTCCGCAGCGAGGCCGTCCTGGCCATGAGCGAGGTGGCGGCAGATTACAAGAAGCCCTTTATCATCACGGGTGCTGCCCTGGACGGCATTCTTGCTGGCCGGGTGGACCGCAACTACGAACGATTCAAGTACCTCTTCCGCGTGAGCCCGAACAAGTCCAGCGACCTGGCGCGCACTTCCCTGCTCCTCCTGGGGGAGGTGGTGCAGGCGGTGCGCCAGCAGCTCAACCTGTCCAGGCCCAAGGTGGCCATCCTAGCCGAGCGGGCCGCATGGGCCGATCCCTTGGTAGAAACGGCAAGCCGCCTCATCGCCGCGCCGCCGCCCCAAGGGTATGGGGCCGAGGTGGTGGGGGTCTGGCGGCCCTCGGCCACGGCCACGGACGTGACCCCTGAGCTCACCGCGATCCAACGGGCCCAGGCCCAGGTGATCTACACCGTCCTCTCCGGACCCGTAGGAGTGCCCTTCGGCCGGGACTGGGGCCGGCTCAAGATTCCCGCTGCGCCCGTAGGGATCAACGTGGAGGCTCAGCAGGAAACCTGGCTCCAGGCCACGGACGGGCTTGGGGTCTATGTGGCCACCCTTAACACCTTGGCCCCGGGCGTGGCCATCACGCCCAAGACCCTACCCTTTATCAGCAATTTCCAGAGCCGATTCAAGCGTTTCCCCATCTACACGGCTAGCGGGGCCTACGTGGCCCTCCACATCTTGAAGGAGGCCATTCTCCGGGCAGGGAGCCTGGAGGCCGATGCGGTGGTGAAGGCCCTCGAGGCCACGGACTACGTGGGTCCTTCGGGCAGGATCGTCTTTGACAAGGTCCACGACGTCACGTGGGGCCCTGGGTACACCACGGGCCTTGGAGTCCAGTGGGTGGGCAGCCGGATGCAGGCCTTCTGGCCCCGGGCTTGGCGCGTGGGGGACCGGGTGGTGGGGTATGCGGGCGTGCGGCCCTACCAACTTCCCCCCTGGGTGGTGGAGGCCTGGAGGCGGTAGATGCTCGCCGCCATCCTGGTGAATGGCCTGGTCCTAAGCGGAATCTACGGCATGCTGGCCTTGGGGTTCGCCCTCACCTATGGGGTGGCCCGCATCCTCAACCTGGCCCATACGGCCTTCTACATGGCCGCCTCCTACTTCCTCTTCTTCCTCCTAGGCTATACAGGCTTCCTCCCCGCCGCCCTCCTCGCCGCCCTTTTGGTCCTGGGCCTTGCCCTGCTCGCCTACAGGTTTCTCCTTGAACCGCTGCGGGAGCACGAGGCCACAGTCCTCATCGTCACCATCGCCATAGCCCTCCTCTTCCAAGAAGTCCTCCTCCTCCTCTTCGGGGGGCACTTCCGCTCGGTGCCGGCCCTTCTTCCGGGCTTTGTGGAGCTCCTGGGGGTCCGGGTGGCGCAACAGGCCCTCCTCGCCCTGGCGTTTGCCGCCCTGGTCCTCCTCTTGGCCTGGGCCTTCCTTAAAGGAAGCCGCATCGGGCTTGCCATTCGGGCTGCCGCCCAGGACATGGAGGCGGCGGAACTGGTGGGGGTGAGCCTTTCTCGGGCCGGGTACTGGGCCGTGGGCCTGGGTGCCCTCTTGGCCGCCCTGGCAGGCCTCGCCGTGGCTCCCATGGCCACCCTAGAGCCCCACATGTGGACGGCCCCCCTCCTGGTGGTCCTGGCGGCGGTGGTCCTGGGGGGGTTGGGAAGCCTTCCGGGAGCCCTTCTAGGCGCTGTGATCCTGGCCTTTGCCGAGGTGGTGGTGGTGAACCTGGTACCCGGGGGCGCTTTCCTGCGCACCGCCGTGGCCCTTTCGGTGCT
The DNA here is from genome assembly GCF_022760925.1 of Thermus hydrothermalis. Taxonomy (NCBI): domain Bacteria; kingdom Thermotogati; phylum Deinococcota; class Deinococci; order Thermales; family Thermaceae; genus Thermus; species Thermus hydrothermalis. The sequence goes on from NZ_JAKTNT010000005.1 coordinate 58,858, forward strand.
GGTCCTGGTCCTGGTGCTCAAGCCGGAGGGCCTCTTCGGCACATCCTTCGCGGAGGAGCGATGACCGGCCCCTTGCGCGTCTGGTCCATTCCGTGGCTGCTGCTTTTCCTTAGGCACGAGGTCCTCGCCTTGCCCAGCCGGGTTATCGCCCTGCTCTTCGTCCTCTTCCTCCTCTTCTTTCCCCTCTTCTCGCAGGACCCCTATCTCCTGCGGGTCCTTACCCTCTCCGCTCTCTTCGCCCTTTATGCGGCGAGCTGGGACCTTCTCTCGGGCTACACCGGCCAGGTGAGCCTCGGCCACGCCTTCTTCTTCGGCATCTCGGGGTATGCCTCCGCCCTGCTGGGCCGGGAGCTCGGCCTGGCCCCTTGGGCCACCATTCCCCTGGGGGCGGCCTTGGCCACCCTGGCGGGCCTCCTCGTGGGTCTGCCCTCCCTCCGGGTGAAGGGCCCCTACCTCTCCTTGGTGACCCTGGCCTTTCCCATCCTGGCCCTGGGAATTATCTTCCTCTTCCCCAACTTCACGGGGGGAGAGCTGGGGCTTTCGGGACTTCCCCGCCTGGGCCAAAACCGGCTGGAGGAATACTACCTGGTCACCCTCACCATGCTCGTTTCCGTCTATATCCTCTGGAGGATTGCCAACTCCAGACTGGGCCTCATCTTCCACGCCCTCAGGGAGGACGAGGCTGCGGTGCGCATGGTGGGTGTGAACACCGTGGCCTACAAGCTCCTGGCTTTTGCCGTAAGCGCCTTTTTTGCGGGGCTAGCGGGAGGGCTCTATGCCCACTACCTGCGGGTGGCGGGCCCGGACAGCCTCTCCCTTTTCACCTCCATCCAGCCCGTGATCTGGACGGTCTTTGGCGGCATCGCCACCATCTATGGCCCCGTGGCGGGCGCCTTCCTCCTCGTGCCCCTTTTGGAGCTGTTGCGGGTGGCCGAGGAGTGGCGCATGGTGGGGTTTGCCATCCTCATCCTCCTCGTCATGCGCTTCCTGCCTCAAGGGGTAGTGCGGGGGGTGCTGGACCGCCTCGAGGAGGAGTGCCCCCGCTGCAAGGTCCGCAACCCCTTCACCCGGAGGCGGTGCCGCGTTTGCGGCGTGGAAATGCGCTTGGAGGTGCGGGCATGACGCAGGCCTATTGGGAGCGTCCTTGGCTAAGCTTCTACCCCCCCACAGCGCCCAAGGAAATTCCCCTCCCCATGGGGAGTGTCAGCCAACACGTGGAGGAGGCCTTCCAACGCTTCGGCAGGAAGACCGCTTTGGTCTACTACGGGCGCACCTACCGCTATGCCGATCTCCACGAGGCCATACGCCGCTTTGCCGGGGGGCTTAGGAGTTTAGGCCTTAAGCCGGGAGACAGGGTAGGGCTATACCTCGCCAACAGCCCCCAGTTCGCCATAGCCTACCTGGGCATTCTTTGGGCAGGGGGCGTGGTGGTGCCGGTGAGCCCCCTTTACACCTCCCATGAGCTCCGGCACCAGCTTTCGGACTCGGGGGCCCGCTTCCTCGTGGTCCAAGACGCTCTGCTGGAAAACGCCGAGCGGGCAGGGGTGGGGCTGGAGGCAAAGGTGGTGGTCTCCCTTAGGGAAGCCTTGCCCTCTTGGCAGCGGCTCCTGGTGCGCCGGCTTCCCGCACCCCGGGGCCCTGGGGTCTACCCCTTCCCCGACCTCCTCCGGGCAGACCCCCTCCCCGCCCCGGAGCCCCGGGGGAGCGAGGACCTCGCCGCCCTCCCCTACACCGGGGGTACCACGGGCCTGCCCAAAGGGGTGCGGATCACCCACCAAAACCTCCTCGCCGCCCACCGGATGATCCAGAGCTTCAACCCCTTCGGGCCGGCCAACACCCTCTTGGCCTTCCTGCCCTTCTACCACATCTACGGCCAGGTGGTCCTTCTACTTGGGGGGCTCCTTGCTGGGGCGCGGCTTCTGGTCTTCTCCACGCCCGATCCCGACTGGATCCTAGAGGCTATGGTGCGCTACCGAGCCACCCACTTCTTCGGCGTCCCCTCCCTGTACGAGCTTCTCCGGGACCACCCCAGGACCCACTGGGTGGACTGGCGGCGCCTCGAGGTGGTCTTAAGTGGGGCCGATACGCTGCACGAGGCCACAGCGGATGCCTTTTTCCGGCGCACTGGCCGGGAAATCGCCGAGGGCTACGGGATGACGGAAACCTCCGCCGCAAGCCACGTCAACCCCAGGGAGCGGGTCAAGCGGGGGTCTTTCGGCATCCCCTTGCCCAGCATCCAGGCCTTGGTGGTGGACCCCGAGACCCTGGAGCCCGTGCCCGTGGGGGAGGTGGGGGAGCTCGCCCTTGCGGGGCCCAACATCACCCAGGGCTACTGGCAACGGGAAGAGGAGAACGCCAAAAGCTTCTTCATGGAGCAGGGGCTTCGTTTCTTCCGCACGGGAGACCTGGTGCGCATGGACGAGGAGGGGTATTTCCACTTCTACGACCGGGCCAAGGACATGATCAAGTACAAGGGCCGGCCCGTTTTCCCGCGGGAGATTGAGGAGGCTTTGCGGGCCCACCCCCTGGTGAAGGCGGCGGGGGTGATCGGGGTGCCGGACCCCAAGGTGGGGGCCTATCCCAAGGCCTACGTGGTCCTGGAGCCCGAAGCCCGGGGCAAGGTGACGGAGGAAGAGCTCCTTGCCTTCCTGAGGGACCGCCTAGCCCCCTACAAGCTCCCCCGGGAGATAGAGTTCCGTGGAGAGCTTCCCAAGACCGACGTGGGCAAGGTTTCCCGCCGGGAACTTAGGGAGGAGGTGGAGGGTGGAGCTCTTGGAGGCTAGGGGGATCACCAAGCGGTTCGGGGGGCTCCTGGCCCTGAACGGCGTGGACCTCAGGGTGGGCGAGCGGGAAATCGTAGGGCTCATCGGCCCTAACGGGGCCGGCAAGACCACCCTCCTCCGGGTTCTCCTCGGCATCCACCGGCCCGACGGGGGGCGGGTCTTCTTTAAAGGCAGGGATATCTCTTCCCTGCCCACGTGGGAGCGGGTGCGCTTGGGGCTCGCCGCCACCTTCCAGAACCCCAGGCCTTTGCGGCGGCTACCGGTCTTGGCCAACGTGCTGGTGGCGGCCTACGGGCCCCGGGGGGGGCGCAAGGGGGACTGGGTGAAGCGGGCGGAGGCCCGCGCCCTGGACGCCTTGGAGTTTGTGGGCATAGCTGACAAGGCAAAGGAGCCCGCCTCCGTCCTCTCCCAAGGGGAGCTCAAACGCCTGGAAATCGCCCGGGCCTTAGCCACGGAGCCCGAACTCCTCATCCTGGACGAGCCCTTTGCCGGCCTTACCCCGGTGGAAACGGAGCTTTTGGCCAAGTCCTTGGCCCGCCTGCGCAAGGGGGGGCGGTTTGGCAGGCTCCATAGCGAGGGGTGCGCCATGGTCATCATTGAGCACAAGCTCTCCGAGCTCTTCAAAATCGCGGACCGAGTGGTGGTCCTAAACTTCGGCGAGGTCCTGGCCGAGGGCACCCCAAGCCAGGTGGTCCAGGACCCCAGGGTCATTGAGGCCTACCTGGGGGAGGTGCCCCATGCTTGAGGTGCGGGGGCTTTCCTTGCTCTACGGAAAGGCCCAGATCCTCTTCGGGGTGGATCTGGAGGTTCGGCAAGGGGAGCTGGTCTGCCTGGTGGGGCCCAACGGCGCAGGAAAGACCAGCCTGCTCCGGGCCATCTCCGGGCTTGTGCGCCTCGAGGCCTGGCTCCACCGGGGCACCCGGGCCGGGGAGATCAAGCTCCAAGGCGAGGTCCGCTTCCAGGGGCGGCGCATTGACGGCCTTTTCCCCCACGAGATTGCCCGGCTCGGCCTGGTCCTCTGCCCTGAGCGGCGGCGGCCTTTCCGAGAATTATCCGTGGAGGAGAACCTCCTCGCGGGGGGGCTCCTCCTGCCCAAGGCGGAGGTGAGGGCGCGCCTGGAATACGTGTATACCCTTTTCCCCAGGCTTGCGGAGCGGAGGCGGCAACGGGCGGGCGACCTTTCCGGTGGGGAACAGCAGATGCTCGCCCTGGGCCGGGCGCTCATGGGCAAGCCCAAACTGCTGGCCATTGACGAGCCTTCCACCGGGCTTGCCCCCAAGGTGCGGGCCCTGGTCCTGGAGCAGGTGGCCCGGGTGCGCCAAGAGGGCGTCACGGTGCTCCTGGTGGAGCAGGAAGCGGCCCAAGCCCTCGCCTTAGCGGATCGGGCTTACGTGCTTTCCAACGGCCGCTTGGTCCGCCAGGGCGAGGCCAAGGCGTTATTGGAAGACCCTTCGTTCCAGAGGGCGTATCTGGGTCTTTGACCCTTTAGAAGGCGGGGTGGGGTGTGGGGTCCACCACCACCTCCAGGAGGAACGGCCCGGCGGGAAGCGTCGCCAGGGTCGCTTCTAGACTTTCTGGGTCCTCCACCCTGGCTGCGGGAACGCCGAAGGCTTGGGCCAGCTGGCAAAAATCCACTCCCGAAAGGGCAAGGCCCGGGACCCGCTCTGCCTGGCCGGAGTAGAGGCTTTGGGCGAAGCCCTTGAGAATACCGTATCCCCCGTTGTTGAGGACCACAAATAGCACGTCCGCCTTAAACTCCCTAGCTGTGTAAAGCACCTGGGGTGTGAAGAGGAAGCTTCCCTCCCCCACCACCGCCGCGGCCCTTTGTCCAGCCAAGGCGGCCCCTACGGCGGCGGCCGCGGCAAAACCCAATCCCCCGCTCGCCCCATGGAGGTAGCCTCCCCCTTCCTGGCGCAGGTGGCGCCGGAAAGCCCCGCTTAGGGAGATGGCCTCGTCCACGACGAACCGCAAGGACAGGGCTTGGGCGAGGCGGGCCGCCGCGTAAGGGGGGTTCAGGCGGCCCGAAGGGCTATAGGGGGCGGGCAAAGGGGTGGGGGTACCCTGGGGTACCGCCCTTGCCTGGGGCAGGACCAGCCGGGAGAGGCGCTCTAACCCCAAGGCCACATCGCCCAAGTAGACCTCCTGGGCTTCCGCCCGGGCCGCCTCCTCGGGGTCATCGGTAAGGAGGAAAAGCTGGGTGCCTGCGGGCACCGCGGGGCCTGGGGAGTAAGGGTAAAGGAGGAAGCAGGGCGCGCCAGCTACCAGGACCGCATCAAAGGCCTCGAGGACCTCCCGGATCCGTTGGGCCACAGGAGGTAGCACCCCACGGTAGAGGGGGTGCTGCGTGGGAAAGGGGTGGCGCGGGCTTATGGGGTCCGAGAAAACAGGGGCGCCCAAGGCCTCGGCGAGGCGGAGGGCCGCCTGGCGAGCCAAAGGCGTGTCTGTCCCACCCCCCAGGACCAGGGCAGGGTGGGTGGCCTGGGCCAGGGCCTCGGCCAAAGCCTCTAGGCCCTGGGCCGGGCCAGGGGCAAGGAGGACCTTAAGCCTAGGGGGTGGGGCCTCCTCCTCCCAGAGATCCATGGGGATGGCCACCACCACGGGCCCTCGAGGAGGAGTCATGGCCAGGTGGTAGGCCCGCTCCAGGGCCTCCGGAAGATCAGCTCCCCGCTCCACGGAAAAGGCAGCCTTGGTCACGGGGCGCGCCATCTCCACCAGGGGTCCGGAAAGGAGGGGATCGCGAAAGAGGTGCCGGCGATCTTGCTGGCCCACGGTGACAAGGAGCGGTGAGCGGTTCTTCCGAGCGGTGTAGAGCGCCCCTATGGCGTTCCCCAGGCCCGGCGCCGCGTGGAGGTTTACCAAGGCCACCCGACCGCTGGCCTGGGCGTACCCATCGGCCATGGCCACCGCCACGCCCTCGTGCAGGCCGAGGACGTAACGGGCTACCTCCTCTAGGCCCAGGAGGAAAGGGATCTCGGTGGAACCCGGATTGCCGAAGGCCCAGGAGATACCCCGCTCCCGAAGCCACCGGTGGGCGCTTTCCCGTGCGGTCATCCTTCCACGCTCCCTTTCCGCCCCACCCGCCGGCGCAGGCCTAGGGCCACGAGCAAAAGCCCCGGAAGGGCGAGGAAACTGGTTAGGCTTTCCGGGATGGCACAAAGGACGCCACCAACCCCGAAGACGACCCTCGCCCAAAGGGGAAGAGGGCCTAAGCCCCAGAAATACCCTTCCAAAGCCCCCACCAAAAAGAGAAGCCCTAGCGCGGCCAAGGCCAGATGGTAGGCCACGGAGAGAGGGCTTCCCTGGAGGATTAAAGCAGGCTCAAAGAGGAAGAAGAAGGGGAGAAAGTAAATGGCAAGCCCCAGCTTGGCTGCGGTAAAGCTCGCCCCCATGGGCGAGGCCCCCGCTATGCGGGCGGCCAAAAAGGCGGCCACGGCCACAGGGGGGGTGATGGCGGAGAGCATGGACCAGTAGGCGATGAAGAGGTGAACCGCTAGGGGGGAAAACTCCCCAACGCCCACAAGGGCGGGTGCCAGGGTTACGGCGAGGAGGATATAGGCGGCCACCATCACCCCTGCCATCCCCAAAACGAAGGCGATGGCCACCCCTACCAAGAGGACTATGTAGAGGTTTTCCGCGCCCATCCGCACCAAGGCCCCCGTGAGGGCCGGGGCCACCCCCGTTCCCACAAGCCCGGCAAGGATAAGCCCTACAGGGAGGATGAGGGCCAGGGTCTGGCCGATGAGGGAAGCGGCGCCCACCAGGGCACGGTCCAAGGCTTCCCATCGCAATCCCCTTCCCGAGGCGAGGAGCAGAAAGCCCAGGGCATATAGGGGAGCGAGGCGCTCCAGGCGAAGGTACAGGAGGGCGAAGACCAGAAAACCTAAGGCTAGCAGGAAAGGAAGCCCCCGGCGTAGGCTCGGTCCCAAGGAAGGAAGTTCGGCGCGGGGCAAGCCCCGAAACCCGTGGTGGGCGGCGTAGAGGTCCACGTGGGCGAAGAGGGACAGGTAGTAAAGCAGGGAGGGCAGGAGGGCTGCAGCCACCACCTGGCCGTACGGCACACCTAGGAGGTTGGCCATGACAAACGCCACGGCCCCCATCACCGGGGGCATGAGCACGCCCCCCGTGGAGGCACACGCCTCCACCGCCGCCGCGTAGGTCCGGGGAAACCCAGAGCGGATCATGGCGGGAATGGTGAGGCTTCCCGTACTGGCCACGTTGGAGAGGATGCTCCCGCTCAGGCTGCCGAAAAAGGCGCTCGCCACCACGCTCATCTTGGCGGCCCCTCCTCGGGTCCAGCCGAAAAGGGCTGCAGCCACCTCCAAAAAGACCTGCCCGGCCCCCAGGGCCACCAGAAAGGCGGCAAGGAGGAGGAAACCCACCAAGAGCTCGCCCACAGTGCGCATGGGTAGGCCTAAAAGCCCCTGGGTGGAGTAAACGGCGTAGCCCAGGACCTCCTGCCACGGAAGGGAAGGCCCCCAGAGAAGGCCTGGCAAGTAAGGGGCCAACAAGGGGTAGGCCGCCAGGACCAGGGTCACCAAGGCGAAGCCCATCCCGCCTACCCGCCTGGCCCCCTCCAGCACCACCCCCAAGAGGAAGAGGGCCAAGGCCACCTGCCAAAGGGCTTCCGGGTTGGTCCAGGGCCGAAGGACCATGCTGGGACCATGCCAGGCGAGGAGAAGCCCCGTGGCCGAAACGCCCAAGGCGAGGGCATAATCGTACCACCGGGGCCGGGCGTCCTGGGGACGGGCGGGAAAGAGGAGAAAGACCACAGGCAAGTAGAGGGCCAAAAGCAACCAGTAATAGCTGAAGTCCAAGATGGCGAACCCAACGAAGGGGCTACCCAAGAGGTAGTACAGGATTAAGGCTACACCCAAGAAGGAGGTGCTCCGTATCCAAACCCGAACCCACGCGGGGAGCTTGTCCCAGCGCCCCTCCATCTTAGGGCCTCCACACTTCGGAGAAGCGGGGCACGCGGTTTTGCGTCAGGAACTCCCGCCAGAACCGCTGCCAGGCCTCGCTTGCGGGATCGGTGCTGATCCGGCGGGAGCGGGCGAGGGCCAGGGCCCTTTCGTAGAGGGTGGTGTACTGGTCCGCTAGGCGGACGGAGGCTTGCTGCCTTGCCTCCAACTCCTGGTTCCACAGGCCCTTTTCCCTCAGGTACCGCACGGTTCCGGGATGGAGGGGCACGGACAGGTTCTCCACCAGGAAGCGCAGGCTTTCCAGGGTTTGGTAACGGGCCATGGCGTGCTTGTCCTTATAAAGGGCGTGGTTCTCGTCCCACCACTTCACCAGCTGATAGGCCAAGGCTTCGTCCACATCGGCCCGGGTGTAGTAGACGCTTGGGATGACGAACATCCGCACCCCTCGAGCCGAGGTAACCCCTATGTCCGCAGGCCGGGTGAGTTTGAGAAGGGGGTATGCCCACTGCCACCGGAGAAGGCAGGTACGGTCTTCCTGCGCGGTGGGCACGGGAAGCCAGCGTATCCCCCTGGGGTTGCCCTCCACCTCCACGTTGACATCGGAAACAGGCGAGGTGAAGGCTATGTCCGCCCCACCCCCCTCGGCAATCACCCGCGAGTTGGCGCTGTAGTTGGCAACCGGCACCAAGCGCACCTGTTCCCGGCTAATCCCCCGGCAAGCGAAGAGCCCATCCAAAATGCGGTGGAAGTAAGAGAAGGGGGGCCAAGCCACCCGCACCCCGGGTCCTATGTCCTGCACCCGTCGGTAAGGGGTATCCCCGCGGGTCATGAGGCCCCAGGGGGTCAGGATGGCGGGATAGACCACCCGCAGGGGCCCGGGACGGTAGCCTGCCTCCCCGTCTAAAGACTCCACCAACACCGTCAGTGGGGCGGAAATGAAGTCCACCCGGCGCTCCAACAGCCACCCCGTTATGGTGGGCGTGGCGCCGGGGGCAACCCGCACCTGGACCCCTGTGGCACTGGCAAACTCCCCCGACCAGGCCACCAGCAGGGAATAGCCCGCCGTGCCCACCTCCGTGGAGCCGAAGAGGAGCTGCCTCGGCCAGGAGGCGGTTCCCTGGGCCAAGCCCACCAGGGACGAGTAGAGGAAAACCCATACGCAGACCTTTTTCCACCCCATCCTGCCCTCCTTACCGACCATTCGGTTGGAATCCATGCTACCCCACTTATCCCCAGCGGTCAAGCGGAGGAAGAAAGGTGAGCCAGGACACTTGTCCCTTCGCCCCGGGTATGCGAAACTAACAAACGACCGTTAGCCATGGAGCGCCGGGACGAGATCCTCCACGTGGCAGGCACCCTCTTCAGCCAGAGGGGCTACCACGCCACCAGCATGCGGGAGCTCGCCCGCCACCTGAACCTGCAGGGGGGAAGCCTCTACGCCCACATCCAGTCCAAGGAAGAGATCCTCCTGGAGGTGGTGCGGCAGGCGGCGGAGCGCTTCCTTGCCGTCTTGCAAAGCCTTCCGGAAGGCAACCCCGTGGAGCGGATGCGGGCCTTGGTGAAGGGGCACCTTAGGGTCATCGCCGAGGAGCTTCCCCGGGCCACGGTCTTCTTCCACGAGTGGAAGCACCTCTCCCCGCCCCTCCTCGAGGAGGCCAAGGCCCTGAGGCGCCGCTACGAGGAGGGGGTGCAGGGGGTGGTCCAGGAAGGGGTGGAAAAGGGGGTCTTCCGGGTGGGAAATGTCCGCCTCGCCACCCTCTTCGTCCTCTCCGCCCTCAACTGGACCTACCAGTGGTACCGGCCCAATGGCCCCCTTTCCCTAGACGAGCTTTCGGAAGCCTACGCCAGGCTCGTGCTCCGGGCCCTAGGCGTGGAGGAAGGAGGCGAGGATGGTCAAGCTTAGGATCGGCTACCCCGAAGACCCGGACTATCCGGAGAGGCTTGCGGAGTTTGAGGCCAGGATCGCCCGGGGAGAGAAGATTGAACCGGGAGACTGGATGCCAGCGGAGTACCGCCGTCAACTCGTCCGCATGATCTCCCAGCACGCCCATAGCGAGTGGGTGGGCATGCTCCCCGAAGGGGCCTGGATTACCCGGGCTCCCTCCCTAAGGCGCAAGCTCATCCTCCTGGCCAAGGTGCAGGACGAGGCGGGGCACGGCCAGTACCTCTACCACGCCGCCGAAACCCTGGGGGTGACGCGGGAGGAGATGGTGGAGGCGTTGCTCTCGGGCCGAGCCAAGTACTCCAACATCTTCAACTACCCCACCCTCACCTGGGCGGACGTGGGCATCATCGGCTGGCTGGTGGACGGCATGGCCATCAAGAACCAGACCATGCTGGCCCAGTGCTCCTACGGGCCCTACTCCCGGGCCATGGTGCGCATCTGCGCCGAGGAAACCTTCCACCACAAGCAGGGGAAGGAGGCGGTCCTCCTCTACGCCAAGGGGTCTAGAAAGCAGCGGCAGATGGTCCAGGACGCCCTGAACCGCTGGTGGTGGCCCACCCTCATGATGGCGGGGCCCCACGACACGGACTCCCCCCACACCCCCCTCCTCCTCCGCTGGGGCATCAAGACCAAGACCAACGACCAGATCCGCCAGGAGTTCCTGAACGAGCACGTGCCCGAGCTTTTGGAGGCGGGGCTTGTGCCCCCTGACCCCGACCTCCGCTACGACGAGAAGACGGGGAACTGGGTCCACGGGCCCATCCCCTGGGATGAGTTCTGGAAGGTCATCAACGGGGAAGGCCCCATGAACCGGCACCGCCTCCTGGCGAGGCGAAGGGCCCACGAGGAGGGGCGCTGGGTGCGGGAGGCCATGGAGGCCCACGCCAAAAGGCGGCTGGCCCAGGCGGCGGACTAGGGGGAAGCCATGTGGGGAACGGAGTGGTCCCGGTACGAGGTGATCAAGCAGGACACGCCCAAAAGCCCCCCCCAGATGGTGGGCTCGGTGCACGCCACGGACCCCGAGCACGCCCTGCTCCTCGCCCGGCACGTCTTCGTGCGCCGCCCCTCCGCCTACGCCCTCTTCGTGGCCCCGGCGGAGGCCTTCTTCCACGTGACCCAGGAAGGGCTAAAGGGGCCTTGGGCGGAAGGGACGGAGGAGGGCCCGGAGGAGGCCTACTGGGTCTTCGCCAAGCGGAGCCACCGCCGGAGCATGGTCTACGGGGACCTGGTGGGCCGCTTCCTCGCCCGGGGGCCCGCCTCCGCCATAAGGGAAGCCCTCCTCCACGCCCAGGGGGTGGCCTTCTGGGCGGTGCCGGAGGGGCTGGTGGTGGGCACGGAGCCCAAGGAGGAGGTCATAGAGAGCTGGTTCGCCCCCGCCAAGGAGAAGACCTACCGCCTGCAGAGCTACTACGGCCTCATCACCGCTCGGGAGGTGGAGGATGCCCCTTGACCCCTACCTCAAGGAAGCCCTCGTGGCCAAGCTCACCGCCTTGGCCGACGACGAGGTGGTCTTAGCCCAGCGCCTTTCCGAGTGGGTGGCCCATGCGCCCATCCTCGAGGAGGACATCGCCATCGCCAACCTGGCCCAGGACGAGCTGGGCCACGCCAAGCTGTACCTAGAACTCCGCCAGGAGCTGGACGGCTCCGACCCCGACCACCTGGTCTTCTTCCGCGACCCCCTGGCGTACCAGAACGCCATCCTGGTGGAGCTCCCCAAGGGGGACTGGGCCTTCACCATGGTGCGGCAGTACCTCTTTGACGCCTACGAGAACCTTTGGCTCAAGGAGGCGGAGAAAAGCGCCTACGAGCCCCTAAGGGAGGTGGCGGGCCGTATCCGGAAGGAGGAGCGCTTCCACCTAAAGCACAGCGCCCTCTGGGTGGAGCGCCTAGGCCAGGGCACCGAGGAAAGCCACCGCCGCGCCCAGGAGGCCCTTGAGCTCCTCTTCCCCTACGCCAAGCAGCTCTTCGTCCCCCTCCCCGAGGAGGAGGCCCTGGTGGAGGCGGGGGTGGTGCCGGACCTGAAGGCCCTCGAGGCCCCCTACCTGGAGGAGGTGACCCGGCACCTGGAGCGCTCGGGACTCAAGCCCCCCCAGGGGGGCTACGTCCCCAAAAGCCGCAAGGAGCACACGGAGTACCTATGGTCCCTGCTCGCCGAGATGCAGTCCGTGGCCCGCTGGGATCCGGAGGCCAAGGCGTGGTAGACCGCTACTGGGAGGCCCTAAAGGGCGTCAAGGACCCGGAGATCCCTGTCCTGAACATTGTGGAGATGGGGATGGTCCTGGGGATTGAGGCGGAGGGGGGCCGGGTCAAGGTACGCTTCCGCCCCACCTTCTCGGGCTGCCCCGCCCTGAGGCTCATCCGCGAGGAGATCGTAAAGGCCCTGAAGGCGGCGGGGGCGGAGGCGGTGGAGGTGGAGGAGGCCCGCACCCCTTGGTCCACGGAGGCCATGACCGAGGAGGCCAAGGGGAAGCTTTCCGCCTACGGCATCGCCCCGCCCCTGCCCCTGCCCCTGGCCCACCAGGACCCCCCCTGCCCCCGGTGCGGCGGCCGGGAGGTGGTCCTCAAAAACGCCTTCGGGGCCACCCTCTGCAAGATGCTCTACCAGTGCGCCTCCTGCGGTGAGGTCTTTGAGGCGTTTAAGGCGGTGTAAGCATGAAGCTAAAAAGCTACCTTCTAGGCCAATGGCGGGAAGGGGAGGGGGAAGGCGTCCCCATCCGGGACGCCACCACCCATGCGGAGCTCGCCCGGGCCACGGCGGAGGGCCTTCCCCTCAAGGAGGCCATCGCCTACGGGCGGGAGGTGGGAGGGAAGGCCCTTCTCGCCTTGGGCTTCCAGGAGCGGGGAAGGCGGCTTAGGGCCCTCGCCCAGTACCTCTCGGAGCGGAAGGAGGCGCTTTACCGCCTCTACGCCACCACGGGGGGCACAAGGCGGGACGCCTGGTACGACGTGGACGGGGGGATTGGGGTCCTCTACGCCTACGCAAGCCTCGCCCGCACTCTCCCCGAGGGGAACCTCCTCCCGGAGGAGGACTACCTCCCCCTTTCCAAGGACCTCTCCTTCCAGGGGCGGCACGTCCTCGGGCCCAAGGGAGGGATTACCCTCCAGGTGAACGCCTTCAACTTCCCCGTCTGGGGCCTTTTGGAGAAGTTCGCCCCCGCCTTCCTCGCCGGGGTGCCCACCCTGGCCAAGCCCGCCACCCCCACGGCCCACGTGGCCGAGGCCCTGGCCCGGATGATGCTGGAATCGGGCCTCCTCCCCGAGGGGAGCTTCCAGTTCGTGGCCGGGGGCCTTGGGGATGCCCTGGACGCCTTGGACTACCGGGATAGCCTCTACTTCACGGGCTCCAAGGCCACGGCGGACCGCCTGAGGCGCCACCCCGCCTTCCTGGAACGGGGAGCCCACTTCAACGCCGAAACGGACTCCCTAAACGCCGCCATCCTGGGGGAGGAGGCCGGGGAAGAGGAGCTTCTCCGCCTCGCCGAGGAGATCGCCCGGGAGCTCGCCATCAAAAGCGGGCAGCGGTGCACCGCCATCCGCCGGGTCCTGGTGCCGGAGGAAAGGCTTCCGGCCCTCCTCGAGGCCACCCGGGCCCGCCTCGCTCCCTTGCGCCTGGGCGACCCCCGGGAAGAAGGGGTGGACCTAGGCCCCCTCGCCTCCCTGGCCCAGAAGGAGGAGGTGGAAGGGGCGGTGGCGGCCCTCCTAGAAGCGGGCGCCCAGGTCTACTGGCAGCACGAGGGCCGGAAGGACGGAGCCTTCTTCCCCCCCACCCTCCTCCTCGCCCAAGACCCCTGGCGGGAGGCCCTCCACCGGGTAGAACCCTTCGGCCCCGTGGCCACCTTCTTCCCCTACCGCACCCGGGAGGAGGCCCTGCGCCTCGCCCGCATGGGCGGCGGAATGCTCGTGGCCACCCTGGCCACCCCCGACCCCGAGGAGGCCCGCTTCTACCTTCTGGGGCTTTCGGGAGAGGTGGGCAGGCTCCACCTCCTAAACCGCCGGGACGCCCAGGCCTCCACGGGCCACGGCTCCCCCCTCCCCCGCCTCCTCCACGGCGGTCCGGGCCGGGCGGGGGGTGGGGAGGAGCTTGGGGGGCTCCTCTCCGTGAAGCGGCACCTGGCCCGCCTGGCCCTCCAAGGGGACCCCCAAAGCCTCCAAGCCCTCCTCGCGGAGTACGCCAAGGGGGCGGAAACCGAGGCCCAGGTCCACCCCTTCCGCAAGGCCTACGAGGAGCTCGTGGTGGGGGAAACCCTCACCACCCACCGCCGCACGGTAACCGAGGCGGACATCGCCCTCTTCGCCCACCTCTCCTGGGACCACTTCTACGCCCACACGGACGAGCTTGCGGCCCAAAAGAGCCTCTTCGGCAAACGGGTGGCCCACGGGTACTTCGTCCTGGCCGCCGCCGCCGGGCTTTTCGTGGACCCGGCCCCGGGGCCGGTCCTCGCCAACTACGGCCTGGAAGGCCTCCGCTTCACCGAGCCCGTGGGGATCGGGGACACCCTCCAGGCCCGCCTCACGGTGAAGGCCAAGCGCCCCCGGGACGAGAGGACCGGGGTGGTGGAGTGGGCGGTAGAGGTGGTGAACCAGGAGGGCAAGACCGTGGCCACTTACACCCTCCTCACCCTGGTGGCGCGGAAGCCTCAATAAGCGAGGAAGCCCCCGTCCACCACCACCGCCTGGCCCGTGAGGTACTCCGCCTCCTCCCCGCAGAGAACCGCGGCCACCTGGGCGATCTCCTCGGGCTTGGCCCAGCGGCCCAGGGGGATGCGGGCGGTGATGGGGCCATAGAGCTCAGGGTTTTGCCGTACGGGAAGGGTGAACTCCGTCTCCACGTACCCCGGGCAAAGGAGGTTGACCCGGATCCCCAAGGGGGCCCATTCCTTAGCCAGGGCGCGGGTGAGGCCCAAGAGGGCCGTCTTGGCCGTGGTGTAGGCGGGAATGGGCACCGGGCCGCCTCCCGTGAAGGTGGTCACGGAGCCGAGGAAGAGGATCCGGCCCCAGCCGGCCTCCGCCATGCGGGGCGCCGCCGCCTTGGCGAGGAGAAAGGCCACATCCAGATGGAGGTAAAGAACGCGCCGCCACTCCTCGTAGGCAAGCTCCAGGGCCGGCTTCCGCACGTTCACCGCCGCAGCGTGCACCAGCACGTGGAGCCCCCCTAGGGCCCGATGGGCGTCCTCCACAAGCCTTGCCGGATCCTCCGTTTCCAGGTCGCTTTTCAGGGCCAAAGCGGGCCACCCCTCCTTCTGTAAGGCGGCCACCGCCTCCTCCGGATTCCGGCTGGCAATAGCCACGCGAAAGCCCTTCCGCAAAAGGGCCTCGGCGATGGCCCGCCCAATGCCGCGGCTCCCTCCGGTCACCAGCGCCGTTCTCATGGTTGTCCTCCCTAACGCACCATGCCCATTCCCTGCTGCCGAAGGACCTCGAGGTCCTCGCGGTAGGGGGTGCCCTCGTGATCCCCCCGGCTTGCCGCCACACAGGCCCCGAGGAGGTTGCCTAGCCTGAGGCGTTCCTCCACCGGAAGCCCCCAGAGGTGCCCCGCCAGGTACCCTGCGGCAAAGGCATCCCCCGCCCCCACGGGGTCCACCGCCGCCACCGGGAAGGCCTCCTCCTCTACCCTACCGCCCTCCCCAAAGGCCACGGCCCCCCTGGGCCCCCGTTTGAGAACCACCTCCGGGGCCCTTAGGCGCCGCAAGGCCCCTTCTTCATCCCCGAAGAGCAGGCGGGCCTCTTCCTCGCTCAAAAACACCAGGTCTGCCAAGGGAAGGGCCTCATCCAAGAAGGCCAGGGCCTCCTGGGGAGGCCAAAGGGCCTGGCGGTAGTTGAGATCTAGGCTCACCCGCACGCCCCTCCTCTTCGCTTCCGCCATGGCCCACAGGCTAAAGGCCCGGCAGGAGGGGCTAAGGGCAGGCGTGATGCCGCTCAGGTGAAAGAAGGAGCTACCTTGGAGGTAGTCCGGGTCAAAGGCGCCTGGAGCCAGGTTGCTTGCCGCTGAGCCCTTCCGGTAGTAAAAGGCCCGGCCCTTACCCAAGGGCAAATATTCCCGCAAGTAGAGACCCGTGAAGCCAGCCACCCGCCGGAACTGGGTAAGGTCCACCCCTTCTGCCCTGAGCTTTTCCATGACCATGGCGCCCAGCTCATCCTCCCCCACCTGGCCTACAAACCCCACCCTTACCCCAAGGCGGGCCAGGGCTACCGCCACGTTTACCTCGGCACCGCCCACGTAGGCCTCCAACAGGTGCTGGCTCCGAAGGCGCCCCAGGCCCTGGGGCACCAGGGCCACCAAAGGTTCCCCCGCGGTTACCACCTCAGGCATCGTCCCTCCAGGGAACGTTGTAGCGGTGGCCTAGGGCCCGCAGTTCGGCCACAAGCTTTTCCGGAAGCTCTACCCCTTCCTTCCAAGCCTCCGCCCGCCGCCTCGCTTCCCGTTCTCCCGGCATGAAGACCTCCTCGTGGCCTGGAGCAGGAGGGGTAGCCTTCACGGCAGCCCACAACTCCCCCATCCGCCTCAAGAACGCCTCCTGGCCCACGAAGGCCTTGGGGTCAAGGGCCAAGACGAAGTGGCCCACGTCCTGGGGGCGGTCCCATTCCTCGTACATGCGGCCGATGCCATGGGCTACACCCGCCCCTGTGAGTACGCCGGAGAGCACCTCCACCAAAAGGGCCAGGGCGTACCCCTTGGGGCCGCCGAGGGGCCTTAGGGCGTATACCTCCCCCGGGTCCTCCGTGGGCCGGCCCTCCCGGTCCACCCCCCAGCTCGGGGGTATCCTCTCGCCCTTTTCCCGGGCCAGGAAGACCTTCCCCATGGCGCTTTCCGAGGTGGCAAGGTCCACCACCAGGATCCCCTGGGGGGCGGGCGCAGCAAAGGCCAGGGGATTGGTACCCAGGGCCTTCTCCTTACCCCCAAAGGGCACCACGTCGGGCTCGGCGTTGGTGGTGACCAGGGCCAGCAAGCCCTGCTGGGCAAGCTTTTCCGCGTAAAGCCCCGCCATGCCAAAGTGGGTGCTCCGCCTTACCCCCACGGCTCCAAGGCCGTGGGTCTGGGCAAGCTCGCCAGCGAGCTCCACCGCCCTTAGGGCTACCCGGGGGCCAAAGCCGTGCTCTCCATCCAAGAGGGCCACGGGGCCTTTGCGCTCCACGGGAAGACAGGGGCTTGGGTTCACCAGGCCCGCCTCGAGGCGGCGCAGGTAAATGGGCAGGCGCAAGAGGCCGTGGCTTGACACGCCCCTCAGGTCAGCCTCCACCAAGGCCCAGGCCACCGCCTGGGCGGAGGGCAGATCCGCCCCCGCTTGGCGGAGGACGGCTTCCGTCCAAGCCCTGAGGAAATCCGCCTGCCACCTCATAGGCTCATTCCCCCATCCACCACGAAGGCGCTCCCCGTGGCGAAGGCCCCCTCGTCAGAAGCCAAGTAAACGGCCAGGGCGGCGATCTCTTCGGGCCGGCCCAGGCGCTTTAAGAGTTGCCGCTCGGCGAAGGCCCTAAGACCTTCTTCTCCCCCTGCCCGTTCCCGAAGGGAGGGCGTATCCACCGTACCCGGGCAGATGGCGTTGACGCGCACCCCATAAGGGGCAAACTCCAGGGCAGCCGCCTTGGTCATGGCCACCACCGCCGCTTTGGTGGCCGCATACACGAAGCGCTTGGGCACCATCTTAAAAGCGGCCACAGAGGCGATGTTGATCACGCTCCCTCCCCCCTGGGCGGCCATCTTGGGGAGTGCAGCCTGCATGGACCAAAACATGCTCTTGGCGTTGAGGAGGAAGGCGTTGTCCCAGTCCTCATCCGTGGCCTCCAAAATCCCTCCCACGGGTACGACGCCCTGGGCGTTAACGAGGACGTCCAACCGGTCTAGCCCCTGAATGAGGGAGAAGAGGGCTTGCTTGTCCCGCGCATCTAATCCCACGGCAGGGAGCACCCCCGCAAGCTTCTCGGGGTGGAGGGTGGCCGCCAGGACCTCGGCCCCCTCTCGCTGAAAGGCCTCGGCAATAGCCCGCCCAATGCCCTGCCCTGCCGCAATGACCAGCGCCTTCTTGCCTCTAAGCCGCATACCTCACCTCTAAAAGAGGAGCCGGGGCAGGAAGAGGACCACGCCAGGGAAGAAGTAGGCCAAGAGGAGGACCAAGAGGGTGGCCACCAGGAAAGGCCACCCTTCCCGCACGTACTCCCCGAGGCCGCAACCCATAACCGAGCAGACGGAGTACATGGAAAGCCCCACCGGGGGGGTCAAAAGCCCCACGGCGCAGGTGAGGACCATGAGCACTCCGAAATAGACCAGGTCTATCCCCATAGCCTTGGCAGCGGGCACCAGGATAGGGGTGAGCAGGATGATCATGACCGTGGAGTCCAGGATGGTGCCGAGGAGGAGCAAGCATAACAGGATGAGGAGAAGGGCCACCTGAGGGTTCTGAATAGCTTCCAGGAGAAAGGCGGAGACCTTTTGGGGAAACATCTCCCACTTCATCCCATACCCCAACACCGCTGCCATGCTGATGAGGAGGGCCACCATACCCACATCCCTCACGGAGTGTTCCAAGGCCCGCCCTATGCGCTCCCAGGAAAGCTCCCGGTAAACGAAACCCACGAAAAGGGCATAGACCACCGCAGCCGCCCCCACCTCGGAGGGGACGAACACGCCGAAGCGTAGCGCCGCGAGGAGAAGGAAGGGAAAGAGCACGGCGAAAAAGCTTTCCCTGAGTGCCTTAAGGAGCGCGGAACCGCTAGGCGGGGTAGGGCTTTCCGGAAGGTACCCTCTCCTTTGGGCAAGCACGGCCACGGTGAGCATGTACGCCAGGGCCATGAGCACCCCTACCCCGATCCCTCCAGCGAAAAGCTGGCCAATGGACACCTGCCCGATGCTGCCGTAAAGGATAAGGCCGATGCTCGGCGGGATCGCCACGGCCAGAAGGCCGGAAAACCCCTGGAGCGCCGCGATGAAACCCCTGGAGTACCCCCGACGCACCATCTCGGGCCCTAGGAGCCTGGCCTGCATGGTGGCGTCCGCGATGGCTGATCCCGAGACACCTCCCATAAGAAAGCCCAAGAGCACGCTCACCTGGGCCAGGCCACCCCGCAGGAAGCCCGTGAGGGTATGGGCGAAGAGGAGGAGCCTCCGGGTCACACCCAGCTCGTTCATCAGGTTGCTGGCCAGGATGAAGGTGGGGATGGCCAAGAGGGAAAAGTTTTGGGTCTCCGCCAGCGCCAGCTGGACCGGCATGACGAGCTGGAGCTCGGAATGGGTGAGGAAAAAGACCAACCCCCCGATCCCAATGGCGAAAACCACGGGCATTCCTAGCACAACGAGGCTCAGGAAGACGAGGAAGCTCAAGAGCATGTTTTTATCCCTTGAGGACCCGACGGAACCGCTCTAAAGCGGTGGTGAGCATGAGAAGGCTTCCCAAACTCACGCTTAGCATGACCCACCCGTAGCTGAAACCCGGTATCCCCTGGAAGCTGCGAAAGCGGGCCTGGTAAGCCGCCACCAGGCCATACACAAAGAGGGCCAACAGGAACACGGCCACGAGGGCCCAAGTCGCCGCCTGCACCCAGCGGCGCACCCTTGGGGGAAGGAGGCGCACCAAGTTATCCACCGCCACGTGCCGGTCCTCCCTTAAGGCCAGGTCCGCCCCCAGGAAAACCGCCCAAGCAAAACAGAAGGTAGCAAAGTCCATGGACCAGTCCAAGGGATGTCCCAGGAAGCGCCCCACACCCCCCGCAAAGACGATAAGGGCGCAGGCAGCGAGGAAAGCTTGCGCTAGGGCTTGCTCTAGACGCAAGATCCGGTGCCGCAACCTTACCCCCCTTCCCTTGCCACCCTTGGCGCTGCTTTGCCTCCTACCGCCTTAGGGCCTGATACAAGGCATCCCGGATGCTCTTAAGCCCCAAGCGCTCGTAGGCCGTTTCCGCTGCCCGCCGGAAAGCAGCGAGGTCCACGTCGCTCACGATGGTCATGCCCCGTTGCTGGATAAGGGCCTTGATGCGCTCCTCTTCCGCTGCGATGCGTTGGGAGGTTTCCCGGCCAGCCCGCACGCACTCTTCCCGGAGGATCTGCCGGTAATTGGCAGGTAGGCGCCGATACCAAGCCTCCCCCACCACCTCAAAGTTGATAAGGAGGAAGTGCTTGGTCTCGTTCACATAGCGCAGAACTTCCCACAAGCTCATGTCGGGAATGTTGGCGTAAACGAGCTCGGCCCCGTCTATGGCCCGTTGCTGCAGGGCAGAGTAGATCTCCCCGAAGGGTAGGGCCACGGGCGTAGCCCCCAAGGCCCGCACGGACTCTTGCCAGACGGGTGCTGGCGGCGTGCGTATGCGCAGGCCACGCAGGTCTTCGGGGCGGCGCACGGGCCGGTTGGTCATGAAGTGCCGGTAACCCTGAACCCAGTTAAAGCAGAGGACGCGGATTCCGTACTGCTGGGCTAGGCGCTCAATCCAACCCTGCACCACGGGTAGGGTGGTTAGGCGCTCTACCGTGGCGTAGTCGTCCACAAAGTAAGGGCCGTTGAAAACGCCGAGCTCCCTGACGTAGTTGCCCAAGCGTGCCCCGTCGGTGTTCTGGCCCACGGGCACCCCTTGGCGCAGCTGCTCAATGATGTCCTCTTCCACCCCGAGCTGGGCGCTGTGGAAGACCAGGATGCGCAGGTCCCCGTTGGTCCGTTGCGCCACGCGTTCCGCCCAGGCCTGCAAGCCCGCGTGGTAGGGGTGGTTGGGCCCAAGCACGTGGTTAAAGCGGAGGGTATACGTCTGTGCCCAGGCTAGCCCCAGCGCCAGACCGACAACCAAAACCGCAATACGCCGCATTGCTCTTCACCGCCTTTCCTTTTCGTCTCACTATATACTACCTAATCCCACATATTGTCAATAGGATACTTGTTCCCATATAATGGGAACATGCGTCGGTTAACGTTAGAAGACCCAGAAGGCGCCCAAACCCTCCTTCGCGGCCTGTGGCTCCTGGAGCAGGTAGCCGAGGGGGTGCATGAGCTCAAAGCCCTCGCCGATTCGTTAGGGCTCAGCCGGAGCACCGCCTACCGAATCCTCAGCGCACTGACCCGGGCGGGCTACCTACGCCACGAACCGCGAAGGGGGTACTTCCTGGGACCCAAGCTCATCCGCCTAGGCTTTAAGGCCTACGGCCAGCTGCACCTTCCCACCCTCGCCCGTTCCCACCTCGAGGCCCTTCGGGACGCCACGAGGGAGACCGTGCACTTGGCCGTCCTGGAAGGAAAAGAGGTGGTCTACATTGACAAGGTCCCCGGCAAGCGGGAACTCGTACTGGCGAGCCAGATCGGAAGCCGTTTCCCTGCTCAATCCACTGCCTTAGGCAAGGCCATCCTGGCCTTCCTCCCCGAAGAGCGGTGGCAGGAAGCCTTCACTCCAGGCCTGAAGCGCACCCCAAGAACCCTTGGCGACTATCAAGCTTTTCGGGAAGAGCTGCGCGCCACTCGGATCCGGGGATATGCCCTAGACCTGGAGGAGAACGAACCCGGGGTGCGGTGCGTGGCTGCCCCGATCCTGAACGGGCAAGGGGAGCCCGTGGCGGCGGTAAGCGTGTCCACCGCTGCCATCTACCTGGACGAGGACCGCATTCCCGAGGTAGCCGAGAAGGTACGGGAAGCCGCTCGGCGCATCAGCCGCGAGCTTGGAGCCTAAGAAGGGCCCTGGCCGTACGAACCCGCGCGCGAATCTGCGCGGGATCCCCTGTTAGAAGCCAGCTTCCCCCCACAGCTAACAGGTTGGGCAAAGGGGCATAGAGGGGCAGGTGCTCCTCCTTGATGCCGCCCGTGGGCAGAAAACGCACCTCGGGAAAAACCTCGGCGTAGGCCTTCAGTACCTGGGCCCCCTGGAAGGGTTCTGCGGGAAAGAACTTGAGAACGGAAAGGCCAAGCTCCAAAGCCCTTTCCACCTCCGTGGGCGTAAGGACGCCGGGGAAGTAGGGCACCCCTTCCTCCTGCGCCAGGCGGGCCACCCCTTCCCTTAGGCCCGGCGAAACCAAAAAGCGAGCCCCCGCAGCCAAGGCAGCTTTCGCCTCCTCGAGGCCCCGCACCGTGCCTGCCCCCAGGAGGAGGCCGCTACCCCTCAATGCCCCCAAGGCTTCCAAGCCTTGGGGGGTCCGGAGGGTGATCTCCAAAACCCCAACGCCTTCTTCCCGCAACGCCTGGGCCAAGGCCCAAAGGTCCTCCCCGCCCCGCACGGTGAGGAGGGGTAGGAGGCGGGCATTAGCCAAAGCCTCTAGGACCTCCACGGCTTCATGCTACGTGAACTCCCGGGCGAGCTCTTTGAGCCTTTCGGCGATCCCCGTGTACTCCAATTCCTCCATGGGAAGCATGGCGGGGCCGTAGAAGCCCTGGCGGCGCATCTCCTGGGCCTTCTCCACCACCCTGGCCCGCACCGCATCCCACACGGGGTCAGCGAAGAGGTCCACGGGCTCGGAAAGCCGCCCCTCCCTTAGGGAAAAGGCGAGGCCACAGACCATGGGCACGCAGAAGAAGGTGGAGGCCGGGGTGTTGGCCTTTACGGGCATGAGGGGCAGGTGGTGGCTCCCCCGGGTGTCCCCGGCCACGAAGGGGGCGAGGGCGAAGGGGGGGCCGAGCTCCTCCGTGGCGGGGAAGATCTTCTGGGTGCGGATGAGGGCCACGGGGTCGTCCTTGCCCACGTAGCGGCCGGCGATGTTCCTAAGCCGCGTGGTGCTCACCACGGCGGCGACCTCCCCGTACCTCCGGGACCAGATGGACTCTATGGCGAAGCGGTGGGAGTCGCGCAGGAGGGTGGCGATATCGTAAAGGCGCTCGGGGGCGTCCAGGGTGATGTAGCTGTCCCGCTCCGTCTGGGCCAGGTCCATGATGCGGAAGCGGAAGCCCGGCCGCAACTCCGGGGACAAGAGGAGGCCCGAGGAGTACATGGGGTCGGCGAAGGCCAGGTAAAGGGGCAGGTTGAAGGCCCCGGGCTCGGTCTTGTCCGCCGCCAGGACCACGAAAGGCTCGGAGGGGCGCTCCTTAAACCGCATCTCCGCCACCTGGGGGCCAAGGCCGTGGAGGTTGCCGGTGAAGGCGTCCTTCAGGAGGTCCTGCCCCGCCCCATAAAGCCCCTCTTCCTTGGCCACCTGGGTTCCCTCCTGGAAAGCCTTCCAGGCCAGACCGTGCACCTCGGGGTGGCGGGGGCCGTGGGTGTGGCTTAAGAGGAGGACGATATCGTCCCCAATGTGGAAGACGTAGGCGTCCAAAAGGAGCCGGCCCACCGCCTCCTGCACCACTTCCTTCACCCGGGAAAGGACCCTTGGGCTCGGCAGGGTATGCCCGCCCACGGAGCCGATATCCGCTTTAAGCACGGAAAGCGTGACCTCCATACCTCCCTCCTTTCTCTTCCATATTTCCACATAGAGAACGGGAAAAGCAAGGGTGGATGGCCCGGGTTTCGCTTTGGGCGTGGAAGCGCGGAAAATGCCCCAGAGGGTCCCCGTGGTACAATAGGCCCATGGCCGAGCACGAGGCGGCCTACTGCCCGGTTTACGCGGCCCTCAACCTCCTCCAGGAGAAGTGGACCCTGCACATCATCCGGGCTCTCCTGGAGGGCCCTAAGGGCTTCAACGAGCTCTCCCGGGCCATCGGGGGCGTGAACCCCGCTACCCTTTCCCAGCGCCTCGAGCACCTGGTGAGCCTAGGCCTCGTGGAGAAACGGGTGGAGTCCCACATGCCCCCCAGGACCCGGTACAGCCTCACGGAGGCGGGCCGGGAGCTGGAGGCGGTCATCGCCGCCATTGACCGCTGGGCCCGCAAGAACCTGAAGGCCCCCGTGGCCTAGTCCGCCTCCCCCGCCAGGTACTGCAGGTAGTTGGCGAGGCCCATCTGCTCCTTCAACTCCCGCTGCGCCTCCAGCCAGTCCACGTGGGCTTCCTCGTCCTTGAGGATCTCCGCCACCATGTCCCGGGTGCCGTTGTCCCCTAAGGACTGGGCCAGGTTCATGGTTTCGTTGTAGCCCTTGACCGCCATCAGTTCCCCTTCGTAATCCCGGAAGAGGATCTCCTCCACGTTCTTGCCGATGCGGATCTCCCCGATGCGGCTTACCTCGGGGAAGCCTTCCAGGAAGAGGATGCGCTCAATGTGCTTTTCCGCATGGCGCATCTCCGTGATGGCGTGGGCCTTGAGGTGGCGGGCGAGGGCTTTGAAGCCCCAGTTCTCCGCCATCTCCGCATGGACCATGTACTGCAAGATGGCGGCGAGCTCCTCGGAAAGCCTTTCCTGCAGGCTTTGGATGACCTCGGGGTGGCCTTTCATAGGAACCTCCGCCCCCATTCTAACCCACGGGCACCCGGCGTACCGCCCCGCCTTGGGCCTCGAGGTGGTAAGGCGCTTCCGCCTCCTGGGGAAAGTCCTCCCGGAAGTGGGCCCCGCGGCTTTCCTCCCGGAGGAGGGCCATGCGGAGGAGGCATTTCCCAAGTAGGGCGAGGTTCCCCGCCTCCAGGGAAGGCCGGGTGGCCTCCCTGGGGGGTACTTGCCGCAGGGGTAAGGCCTCGGCAAAGGCCAGGGCCTCCCGCAGGCCCTCCCCGGAGCGCACCACCCCCGCCTTCCCCATCTGGGCCCTTAGGGCGGGGAGGTAGGCGGGGTCCAGGGTCCAGGCGGGAAGGGCCTCGGCCCCGTGCGGAAAGGCCAGGTCCTCCAGGGCGGCAAGGGCTGCCCGCTCCCCCATGACCAGGCCCTCCAGAAGGCTATTGGAGGCCAAGCGGTTCGCCCCGTGGAACCCCGTGGAGGCCACCTCCCCGGCGGCGTAAAGCCCGGGGATGCCGGTGTGGCCAAAGAGGTCCGTCTTCACCCCGCCCATGGCGTAGTGGGCCGCCGGGGCCACAGGGAGGGGCTCCCTCAGGGGGTCAAACCCCAGGGCGCGGGCCTGGGCCACCACCGTGGGGAAGCGGGCTTCCAGGCGGGGGATGGGCCTGAGGTCCAGGAAGACCCCTCCCGTGGCCTCCCGTTCCCGGTGGACCGCCCGGGCCACCACGTCCCGGGGCGCGAGCTCCCGGAGGGGGTCGTACCGCTCCATGAAGCGCTCCCCGCAGGCGTTCAGGAGGAGGGCCCCTTCCCCCCGGCAGGCCTCGGAAACCAGGGCCCCGTTGGGGAGGGCGGTGGGGTGGAACTGGACGAACTCCAGGTCCCTGAGGACCGCCCCCGCCCAGAAGGCCAAGGCCATCCCGTCCCCCGTGGCCCCTTCCGGGTTGGTGGTCACGGGGAAAAGCCGCCCCAGTCCCCCGGTGGCGAGGAGGACGGCCCCGGCCCGGATTTCCAGGGGGCCTTCCGGGGAAAGGGCCCAAACGCCCGCCACCCGGCCCTGGGCGAGGAGGAGGCTTGCCGCCATGTAGCCCTGGAGGACGGGGCTTTTAAGCCGGGCGAGGAGCCCCTGGAGGAGGAGGAGGCCGCTTTGGTCCCCCCCCAGGTGGCGCACCCGGGGCCGGGAGTGCCCCCCTTCCCGGGTGGGCTGGGGGTGGAAGGGAAGCCCCAGGGCCTGAAGCCGCGCCAGGTGGCGGGGGGCTTCCTCCAGAAGGCTCCGGGCCACCCGTTCCTCCACCAGGCCCCGCCCGGCCCGCAGGGTGTCCTGGAGGTGGGCCTCCAGGTCCTCCTCGTCCAAGGGGAAGGCGATCCCTCCCTGGGCCCAAGGGGTGGAGCCCGAGGGCAGGGGGTCCTTGCTCAGGAGGAGGACCTTGGCGCCCCGAGCCTCCGCGGCCAAGGCGGCGTACACCCCCGCCACCCCGGCCCCGAGAACAAGGAGGTCCGCCGAGAGGCGCTCCATCACCCCACGGCCACCATGGCCTCCAGGGCCCGCCGGGCCTTCCTGGCCACCTCCTCGGGCACCCGCACCACGTGGCGCATCTCCTTCAGGGAGAGGTAGACCTTTTCCAGGGTAATCCGCTTCATGTACTCGCAGATGGCGTCCGGCTTCACCGGAAAGAAGGCCTTGCCCGGGGCCTCCTTCTCCAGGCGGTGGAGGATGCCCACCTCCGTGGCCACCACGAAGGTTCTGCCCTCGGAGGCCTTGGCGTAGCGCACCATGCCCTCCGTGGAGAGCATCTTGGCGTCGGGCTTGAGGTAGAGGCAGCCCGTGCCGCACCCGCACTCGGGGTGGATCAGAAACTCCGCCCCGGGATGGGCCTCCAAGAGGGCTTTCAGGTGCTCCTCGCGGATGCCGGCGTGCACGTGGCACTCCCCGGGGAAGAGGTCTAGCTTCCGCCCGGTCATGCGGGCCACGTAGGCCCCTAGGAACATGTCCGGGACGAAGTAGATGGGCCGGTCCTGGGGCAAGCGGGAGACCACCTCGAGGGCGTTGGCGCTGGTGACGCACACGTCGGCTAGGGCCTTCACCTCGGCCTTGGTGTTCACGTAGGCCACCACGATGCCGTCCGGGTGCTTCGCCTTCCAGGCGAGGACGTCCTCCGGGCGGATGCTGTCCGCCAGGGAGCAGCCGGCCTCGAGGTCCGGCAGGAGCACGGTCTTCCCCGGGTTCAGGATGGCGGCGGTTTCCGCCATGAAGTGGACCCCGCAGAAGACGATCACCTTCGCCTTTGTGCGTTGGGCCTCCCGGGCCAGGCCCAAGGAGTCCCCCACAAAGTCCGCCACCTCCTGCACCTCGGGGCGTTGGTAGGAGTGGGCGAGGATCACCGCCTCGCGCTCGGCTTTGAGCTTCTGGATCTCCTGGATGAGGACTTCTTTTTCCATGGTCCTTCGGGCGCGGGGGCGTGGCCCCCTTCTTTGGCCCTATGGTAGCCCATCTACGGCCGCACCACGAGGAGGGAGAGGTCCAAGGCCTTGGCCGAGTGGGTGAGGGCCCCCACGCTCACGTAGTCCACCCCCGCCTCCGCCGCCATGCGGGCCCGCTCCAGGGTCATGTTGCCGCTCGCCTCCAGGGGTACCCGGCCCGCCACCCGGCGCACCGCCTCGCGGATCGCCTCCGGGGAAAAGTTGTCCAGGAGGATGAGGTCGGCCCCTGCGGCCAAGGCCTCCTCCAGTTCCTCCAGGCTTGTCACCTCCACCTCCACCTTGAGGTAGTGGGGCGCCCCCTCCTTGGCCCGCCGCACCGCTTCCCGCACGCCACCTGCGGCCCGGATGTGGTTCTCCTTGAGGAGGATGCCGTCAAATAGGCCAAAGCGGTGGTTCCGCCCCCCGCCCACCCGCACGGCGTACTTTTCCAGGTCCCGGAGGCCCGGGGTGGTCTTGCGCGTGTCCAGGACCTGGGCCTTGGTGCCCCGCAGGGCCTCCACGTAGGCCCGGGTGAGGGTGGCGATCCCGGAAAGCCGCTGCAGGAGGTTGAGGGCCAGGCGCTCCCCCGCCAAAATCCCCCGCAAGGGGCCCTCGAGGCGGGCCACCTCTGCCCCAGGCACCACGGGGCTTCCCTCCGCCACCTTAGCCGTAAAGCGCACCCCGGGGTCTGCCAGGTGGAAGACCCGCCCCGCCACGGGCAGGCCGGCGATGACCCCTTCCGCCTTGCTCACGATGACCGCCTCCCCCCAAAGGCGTTCCTCCACCACCAGGGCGCTCGTGAGGTCCCCCTGCCCTAGGTCCTCGGCGAGCCATGCCGAAAGGCGCGCGTCCAAATCCCGGCCCAAGAGCCACACGCCCCCATTGTAAGAAAGGCCGGGGACGGCCTCCTTCCGGGAGCTAGGCTTAGGGGGATGGCGAACCGGCTCAAGGATGCCCGAAGCCCCTACCTCCTCGCCCACGCCCAGGACCCCGTGGACTGGTACCCCTTCGGGGAGGAGGCCTTCCGGAAAGCCCAGGCCGAGGACAAGCCCATCTTCCTCTCCGTGGGCTATGCCGCCTGCCACTGGTGCCACGTGATGCACCGGGAGTCCTTCCAGGACGAGGAGGTGGCGGCCCTCCTCAACGCCCACTTCGTTCCGGTCAAGGTGGACCGGGAGGAGCGGCCCGACGTGGACGCCGCCTACATGCGGGCCCTGGTGAGCCTCACGGGGCAAGGAGGGTGGCCCATGAGCCTCTTCCTCACCCCCGAGGGGAAGCCCTTCTTCGGGGGGACCTACTACCCCAAGGAGGACCGGATGGGCCTTCCTGGCTTCAAGCGGGTGCTTTCGGCCGTGGCCAGGGCCTGGCGGGAGGAGCGGGAGGGCCTTTTGCGGGAAGCGGAAAGCCTGGCCCAGGCCCTTTGGCGAAGCCTCACCCCACCCCCGGGCCCCGTGCCGGAAGGGGCGGAGCGGGAGGCCCTCGAGGCCCTCTCCCAGGCCTTTGACCCGGAATGGGGCGGCTTCCTCCCCGCCCCCAAGTTTCCCCAGGGCACCCTCCTCCTCTACCTCCTGGCCCGGGCCTGGGAGGGGGAGGAGGAGGCCAAGGCCCTCCTCCCCAAAACCCTCCGGGCCATGGCCCTCGGGGGCCTTTACGACCAGGTGGGCGGGGGGTTCCACCGCTACAGCGTGGACCGCTTCTGGCGGGTGCCCCACTTTGAGAAGATGCTTTACGATAACGCCCTCCTGGCCCGGGTCTACCTGGGGGCCTACAAGGTGTTCGGCGACCCCCTTTTCCTGCGGGTGGCCCGGGAAACCCTGGACTGGCTCCTCGCCATGCAGGGAAAAGAGGGGGGGTTCTACACCGCCCTGGACGCGGAAAGCGAAGGGGAAGAGGGTCGGTACTACACTTGGACGGAGGCCGAGCTCGCCGAGGCCCTGGGGGAGGACTTTCCCTTGGCCCAGCGCTACTTTGCCCTGGGAGAGGACCTCGGAGGGCGCTCCGTCCTCACCGCCTGGGGGGAGGAAAAGGTGGCGGAAGAGCTCGGCGAGGCCTTTGGGCCTTGGCGGGAGAGGGTGCGCCAGAAGCTCCTCAGCGCGCGGAGAAAACGCCTGCCCCCCGCTTTGGACGACAAGGTCCTGGCCGACTGGTCGGCCCTGGCGGTGCGGGCCTTGGCCGAAGGGGGTAGGGTCTTAGGGGAGCGCCGCTACCTGGAAGCGGCCCGCAAAGGGGCCCATTTCCTCCTCGGCGCCATGCGCCAAGGTCCGCTTCTCCACCACGCCTGGCGGGCTGGAGCGCTGGGGGAGGAAGCCTTCTTGACGGACCAAAGCTTTACCGCCTTGGCCCTCCTGGAGCTCTACACCGCCACGGGGGAGTGGCCCTACCTGGCCCAGGCGCAGGCGGTGGCCGAGGCTGCTTGGGAGGCCTTTGTGAAGGGCAAGGCTTCCTCCAAGCTGCCCCTCCCCGCGGAGGAGGTAGAGGAGGCCACCTTGCCCTCGGGGGAAAGCGCCCTGGCGGAGGCCTTCTTCCGGCTTGGGGCCATCTTTTACGGCGACTACTGGGAGCGGGCGGAAAGCCTCCTAGCGGCGAAGGCCCACTGGCTCCGCAGGTACCCCCAGGCCTTGCCCGGGGCGCTCTTGGTAAAAGCCCTCTTGGAACGGGGCTCGGAGCTTGCCCTACCCCTACCCTCCCCCATGGCCGAGATGGCGAAGGGGGCGTTTCTGCCCCTAACCCAGTTGGTCTTGGGGCCCGCCGGGGCCTTGCCGGCGCTGGAGGGGCGGGAACCGGGAAAGGCTTACCTTTGCCGGCGGGGTGTGTGCGCGCGGCCGGCAGGGACGTGGGAGGAGCTAGAGCGGAGGTTTGGCGATATGTGACACTTTTCACGATTAGCACGGCTTGTTCCGTTAGTCTCTCCCTCGCTTGACCCACAAGCCCCCATCCGCTAAGCTACTACCGACCGTTCGGTAAGGAGGCCCACATGCCCGAAGCCTGGATCGTGGAAGCGGTGCGAAGCCCCATCGGCAAGCACGGAGGCGCCCTGGCCTCCGTGCGCCCCGACGACCTTTTGGCCCACGTCCTCTCGGCCCTCATGGAGCGCTCCGGCGTCCCCAAAGAGGCGGTGGAGGACGTCTACGCCGGCTGCGCCAACCAAGCGGGGGAGGACAACCGCAACGTGGCCCGCATGGCCCTCCTTCTCGCCGGCTTCCCCGTGGAGGTGGCGGGCTGCACGGTGAACCGCCTCTGCGGCTCCGGCCTGGAGGCCGTGGCCCAGGCGGCCCGGGCCATCTGGGCCGGGGAGGGCCGGGTCTACGTGGGAAGCGGGGTGGAGTCCATGTCCCGCGCCCCCTTCGTGGTGCCCAAAAGCGATAGGCCCTTCCCCACCGGCAACCAGGTGATGTACGACACCACCCTGGGCTGGCGCCTCGTCAACCCCAGGATGCAGGCCCTCTACGGCACCGAGAGCATGGGGGAGACGGCGGAGAACCTGGCGGAGATGTACCAAATCCCCCGGGAGGAGCAGGACCGCTTCGCCTTCCTCTCCCACCAGAAGGCGGTGAGGGCCTGGGACGAGGGGCGCTTCCAAGAGGAGGTGGTCCCCATCCCCGTGCGGCGGGGGAAGGAGGAAGGGGTGGTGGCGGTGGACGAGGGGCCCCGGCGGGACACCTCCTTGGAGAAGCTCGCAAGCCTCAAGCCGGTCTTCCGCGAGGGAGGCACGGTGACGGCGGGGAACAGCAGCCCCCTCAATGACGGGGCGGCGGCGGTCCTCCTTGTCTCCGACGACTACGCCAAGGCCCATGGGCTTAAACCCCTCGCCCGCATCCGGAGCGTGGCCGTGGCGGGGGTGCCCCCCAGGATCATGGGCATCGGCCCCGTGCCCGCCACGCGGAAGGCCCTGGAGCGGGCGGGGCTTACCCTTGCCGATATCGGCCTCATTGAGCTGAACGAGGCCTTCGCCGCCCAGAGCCTGGCGGTCCTGCGGGAATGGGGCCTGGACATGGAGGACCCCAGGCTCAACCCCAACGGGGGGGCCATCGCCCTGGGCCACCCCTTGGGGGCCTCGGGGGCCCGCATCCTCACCACCCTGGTCCACGAGATGCGGAGGCGAAGGGTCCAGTTCGGCCTCGCCACCATGTGCATCGGGGTGGGCCAGGGGATCGCCATGGTGGTGGAGGCGGTGTAGGCTTTCCCGCTTCAGGGAGGCCAGGGGAGCTTCATGCGATAAGTTTCACGATTTTGCCAGTACGTGAACCTAATCTCCGCTCCTGGCCAAACCTGCCCCAAAAGCCACAGGTCCTCCGGCGCCACCCGCACGGGGATGGCGTAGCCCCCTAAGCTCCCCTTGTCCGCCAGAAGGATAAGGGGCCGCCCCGAAGGGGGCACCTGGACCCCGCCCAAGGGCGTGGCCTTGGAAAGCCCCTCCCCGCCCGGGACCTCGAGGCCCAAAACCTCCACCCCCATGCGGTCCGCCCGGGCCACGCGAAAAGGCCCAGAGAGGAAGGCCCGGAGGGCCTCCCCGCTCACGTCTGGGCCCGGCCTAAGGCGGAGGCGAAAGGGCTCCGGCAGGGGCCTCTGGGGGAAAGCGCGCCCCGGGCGAACGGGCCGCACCTCCTTTAGGCCGAGCACGTCCCCCGCCCGCAAGGGGCGGCCCACCCGCCCCCTAAGGTCCGGGGAAACCGAGCCCAGGAAGGGGCGGGCCTGAAGGCCCCCCGCCACCGCCAGATAGGCCCGCACCCCTTTCCCCTTGGGCACGAAACGGAGCGCCTTGCCCTTCCGCCACAGGAAGCTCTGCCCCGGCGGGATCTCCTCCCCCTCGAGGAGGCCAACGAAGCCATAGCCGGCAAGGGCGGCCACCAGGTCCCGTAGGGCGGTGAGCACCGGCCCCTTGTAGGCGAACTCCAAAAGGGGCGCCCCCTCCCCGTTGCCCACGAGCCGGTTGGCAAGCCTGGCGGAATAGGGGTCCAAAGGCCCCGAGCGGGCGAGGCCCAGGTGCCCCGCAAGGAACCGGCCCCGGTCCACCAAGAGGTCCAAAAGGCCGGGCTCCTCCACCCGGATGGCGGGTAGGAGGGGCGTCTCGGGCAGGAGCTCCAGGGGCGCGGGCTCCGGGGGAGGGGTACCCTCCCCTTCCACGAACCGCACCCGGTCGCCAGGGCGGAGGAGGAAGGGCGTTTCCCGCTGGGGATCGTAAACCGCCACCAGGGCGGTGCCCAGGAGGTGCCATCCCCCAGGGGAGGGCAAGGGGTAGATGCCCGTCTGGACCCCGGCCATGGCCACGCTGTGGGCCGGCACCCGGGGTCTAGGGTGCGGGCGGCGGGGAAGGCGCAGGGCCTCGTCCACCGGGGCCAGGAAGGGAAAGCCCGGGGTAAAGCCCAGGGCGTAAACCCGGTAGAGGGGGGCCTGGTGGCGCCTTTTCACCTCCTCCCGGGAAAGCCCCGTGCGGCTTGCCACCTCCAGGAGGTCCTCCCCGTCGTAGCGCACGGGGATCTCCACCACCCTCCCCTCCCCTTCCCCCACCGGGGGCAAGGCCTTGAGAAGCCGGAGGAGCTCCCTCCCTAGAAGCCGCTTCGGGTCGTACTCCAGGTAGAGGGTGGCGTAGGCGGGGACCGCCTCCAAAAGCCCGGGCGGGGCGTTTTCCAGAAGGGCCCGGGCCAGGCCCTGGGCCAGGCGGTTGGCCTCCTCGGAAAGCCCCTCGCCCAAAACCAGGTAAAGCCCCTCCACCCCTCTACTCTAGCGAGGCCTGGGGGATGCGGCCCGCAAGCTCCCGGTTGGGCAGGAAGAGGACCGCCACGAAGGCCAAGGCCACGAAGCCCGCGCCAAAGAGGAAGATGCGCTTTAGGGCCGCCACGATGCCCTCCATAAGGGCTCCTTTCACCTTGCCCTCCACGGCGGTGAGTTCCGCCAAAACCTTCTGGGTGGCCTGCCTAAGGGCCTCCTCCTCCGCCCGCTTAAGCCCCTCCAAGACCTGGGCCTTAAGGCGGGCCTCCTCGCCCCTAAGCCCGGCCTCCACCTGGGCCAGGACCTGGGGCCGCAGGGCGGGGGGTGGCGGGGCGGCGAGAAGCCCCTTAAGGGCCGGGGCCAAGGAGCCCGTCTCCAAAGCCTTTCGGGCCGCCTCATCCCCCTCCCACGCCCGGGCCAGGAGGTCCAGGGTACCCTTCACGAGGCCCCCCGGGAGGAGAAGCCCCTTGAGCTCGGCGGGAAGCCTGGAGTCGCGGAGGAGGCTTTCCCGAGCGGCCTCGTCCCCCTCTAGCGCCCTTTCCACCTCCGCCCTAAGCCGGGCAAACCGGGCGGGAAGCCCCCCAGGCTCCAGGTTCTTCTTGAACGCCTCGGGGAGGAAGGGGTCTTGGGAAAGGGCCTGGTAGGCGGCGGCATCGCCGGCAAGGGCCCGGGGGAGGAGTTCCTTTAGGCGGGCGAACTCCCGGTCCAGGTCCAAGGCCATCCCCTCCCCCGCCCGGGCCATGGCGGGGGTGCTCCCCCCGGGAAAGGCGGCCTTGAGGTGGTCCGAAAGGCTTCCCGCCAGGATGGTGCCCAGAAGGGCGATGCCCATGGTGGACCCGATCTGCCGGGTGAACTGCACCATGCTGGTCCCGCTTCCCAGGCGCTCCCTGGGTAGGTCGCTTTGCGCCACGATGTTTAAGACGCTCTGGGCCGGACCCAACCCCAGGCCCAGAAGGAAGAAGAGGGCGATCACCAGGTAGAGGGGCGTGCCCACCTCCAAGGCGAAGTGGAGGGTGAGGAAAAGGGCGAAAAGGAAGAGGGCGCTTCCCAAGAGGATGGCCTTGTACCGCCCCAGGCGGGCCACGAGCTGCCCCCCGCCGATGCTCCCCACCATGACCCCAAGGGTTAGGGGCAGGACCGTGACCCCGCTTTGGCTGGCGGAAACCCCCTTCACCACCTGCAGGTAGAGGGGCAGGAAGGCCACGGCCCCAAGGAAGGCGGGGCCGTAGAAAAAGGCCGCCAGGGCGGAAAGGGAAAAGGTGGGGATGCGGAAGACGGAGAGGTCAAAGAGGGGGTAAGGCACGCGAAGCTCGGCGTAGACCCAGGCGAAAAGGCCCAAAAGGGCGCCCGCCAAAAGCCCTAGGATCACCGGGCTCGCCCAAGGGTACGTGCTCCCGCCCCAGGAGAAGGCGAGCATGAGGGGCACGGTCCAGAGGGCGAGGAGGAAAGCCCCCAGGAGATCAAAGGGCTCCCGGTGAAGGGGCCTCAGGCGGGGCATATAACGGAGGATGAACCAAAGGGCCACCGCCCCCACGGGCATGTTGATGTAGAAGACCCACCGCCAGGAAAGGTGGTCCGTGAGAAACCCGCCAAGCCAAGGCCCCACCGCCGAGGAAAGGCCGAAGATGGCCCCAAAGGCCCCCGCAAGCCTTCCCCGCTCCCGAGGCGGGAAGAAGACGGCGATGGTGGTGAGGGCCAGGGCGAAAAGCGCCCCACCCCCCACCCCCTGGAGGCCGCGGAAGAGGATGAGCTCGGCCATGTTCTGGGAGAGGCCGGAAAGGGCCGAGCCCAGGAGGAAAAGCCCCACCGCCCAAAGCAGGATGGCCTTGCGGGAGAAAAGCTCCGTGAGGCGGCCAAAGATGGGGGCGGAGACCGTGGAGGTGAGGAGGTAGCTGGTGGTGACCCAGGCGTAGTACTCCGCCCCTTTTAGCTCGCCCACGATGCGGGGCATGGCCGTGGAAACGATGGTCTGGTCCAAGGCGGCCAGGAACATCCCAAGAAAGATGCCCAACATGGTGTACCGAACTTCTTGTGGCGTGGGGTTCATGCTTCCTCCAGTTTCGCTAAGAGCCTCAAAAGTTCCTGGACTTCCTCTGGGGAAAGCCGGGAAAGGCGCTTCCGCAGGGCCTCTTCCATGAGGGCCTCCGCTTGGGCCAAGGCCTCTTCCCCCTTGGGGGTTAGGCGGAAGGCGAAGCGGCGCAGGTCCTTTTCGTCCAGGGCCCGGGCCACGAAGCCTGCGCCCTCCAAGCGGCGGAGCATGTGGCTCACCGTGGGCAGGGGTAGCCCCATGCGCCGGGCGGCCTCCGTGGGGTGGGGGTGGTGCTTGAGGACGCGCAAGAGCCAGGCCTCGAGGCCCCCAAGCCCCTTAAGACCCCGTTCCGCCTCCTCGCGGAGGGCCCGCTGCAACCGCCAGATTCGGCCCAGGACCTCAAAGACCATGGGATGAGATTATTTCATAACAAACTATTTGAATGTGAACCAGGCCACCTTGACCCCCAAGAAGGCCAAGGGTAGCTTGGTGACGGAGGAAACCATGAAAGGCCTCTTCTATAGTCAGGGCGAGGACCATTACGCTTTGGACCCGGACCTAAAGGCGATTTTAGACGCCTTCTCTCCGGGCCTGCCCCAGGAAGCGCTTTCCGCCTTCGGCCGGCTCGTGGGGGAGGAGGTTTTGGAGGTGGCCCACCACGTGGACCAGGACGCCTCCCCTCGCCTTCTCATGCACGACCTGGACGGGAACCGCCTGGACCGGGCCCTCCTCTCCCCGGCGCAAAGGGCGCTTTTGGAAAAGCTCCGCCCCATGGTCCGCCCCGCCTACGAGGGCAAGGGCTGGCCCCTCCACTACGCCTATGGCTACCTCCTGGCGGACGGGGGGCTTTACTGCATCCTCACCATCACCCACCAGGTGGCCTACGCCCTCCATAAATACGCCCCGGAGCACGAGGGGGTGAAGCGGGAACTCCTCTATGGCCAGGCCTACGGGGCCACCTGGATGACGGAGATCCAGGGAGGAAGCGACCTGGGGGCGAACCGCACCCTGGCCCGGCGGGAAGGAGGCGCCTTCCGCCTCTACCAGGGGGACAAGTACTTCGCCTCCGGGGCGGGCCTGGCGGACTACGCCCTGGTCACGGCGAGGCCCGAGGGAGCCCCGGAGGGCCCCAAAGGGCTTGGCCTTTTCCTCCTGCCCCGGGAGGTGGAAGGGAGGCTCAACTTCCGCGTGCGCCGCTTTAAGGAAAAGCTCGCCACCCGGGCCGTGCCCTCGGGGGAGGTGGAGCTGGAGGGAAGCCTGGCCTACCCCATCGGCAGGCTGGAGGAGGGCATCTACTACACCCTGGAAAACCTCACGGTGAGCCGCCTGGCCAACGCCGTGGCCGCCATGGGCATCGCCAAGAAGGCCCACCTGGAGGTCCTCTTCCGCGTGGGGCGCCGAAGCGCCTTTGGCCGGAAGCTGGTGGAGCACGCCTTGGTGCAACGCGACCTCCTGGAGATGCGCCTGAGGCAGGTGGGGGGCACGGCCCTGGCCTTCTTCGCCGTGGCCGCCTTTGACCGGGCCTGGGAGGAGCGCCCTCCCTACTCGCCCTCCTACCACTACGCCCGCCTCCTCTCCCACCTGGCCAAGGGGCGCACGGCGGAGCACGGCACCGCCCTCACCGCCCTCGCCATGGAGCTTTTTGGCGGCATCGGCTTCCTGGAAGACTACGGGCTTGCCCGTTGGCACCGGGAGGCCCTCATCACCCCCATCTGGGAAGGCCCCGCCAACATCCAGGCCCTGGACATGGCGGAGGCCATCGCCAAAAAGAAAGCCCACGAGCCCCTCCTGGAGGCGCTAAAGGAAACCCCTGTGGCCCTGGCCCATGCGGAAAAGGCCCTAAAGCGCCTGGCCGAGGAGGGCCCCTGGTACGCCAAGGAGGCCCTCAGGCGCCTGGCGGACGCCGTGGCCGTCCACGCCCTCTCCCAGGTGGCCAAGGCCCCCTTTCCCGAGCTCGCCCGGCTCTACGCCCAAGCCTTCCTGGAAGGGGAAGGGATTCCGGCGGGCGCCAGAAGGCCCGCCCTCTACCACCCCTGGGAGGGTTAGCGCACCTCCAGGGCCCGGAGCCGGTTCACCGCCCCGCCGAGCTCCAGGGGGCGGAGCGTGGCGAGCTCCGGGGCCTCCTCCAGGGAGAAGAGGTCCTCCACCTGCAAAGCCCGCTCCACCAGGACCTTCAGGGGGGTCTTGCCGTCCGCCAGGCGCATGAGGCGCTGGAAGAAGGCGCCGATGGCCCGCACCTGGGCGTTCTCAAAGAGGTCCAAAGCGGAGAGGTCCACCACCCCCTCCCCGTACACCAGCTCCCGGAGGCCCCGCCCCTTCACCCGGGCCTTCCGCCCCCGCCTCGGGTCAAAGCTTTCGGGCAAGGGGATCCTGGGGCGCACGGCCAAGGGGTAGCGGGGCTCGCCGAAGGTGCGGCCCGTGGGGTGGGCCTCCGCCACGGCCCGGGCCTCCTCCGTGGCCTCCCGCGCCCGGTACTCCTCCATGAGGATCACGGTGTCCGCAAGCTCCAGATAGTCCCCCACGCCCCCCACCACCAGGACCAGGCTCACCCCGAGGGCCTTGAGGTCCGCCACCCGGTCCAGTAGGGGCGTCAGGGTTTCCCGCCGCACCAAGGCCTGCATGCGGGCGTCCCGCACCAGGAGGTTGGTGGCGCAGGTGTCCTCGTCTAAGAGGAGGAGGCGGGCGCCGAGCTCCAGGGCCTCGAGGATGGCCGCCGCCAGGCTCGTGGAGCCCGAGGCGTCCTCGGTGGAGAAGAAGGCCGTGTCCTGGCCCAAGGGGAGGTCGTGGACGAAGGGCCTTAGGTCCACGCCCCTCACACTCCTTCCGTCCTCCGACTGGACCCGCGCGGCCGAAGCCTCCGTCACCACCCACTCCCGCCCGTCCCCGGGCACATGGGGGTAGACCCCGTGGACCAAGGCCTCGAGGAGGGTGGTCTTCCCGTGAAACCCCCCGCCGGTGATGAGGGTGAGGCCCCGGGGAAGCCCCATGCCCAAGACCTCCCCAGCGTGGGGTACCCGGAAGGCCACCTTGAGGCTTGGCGGGCTTTGGAAGGGGATGGCCCCCTTGAGGGGCCTCTGGCTCACCCCGCTTTCCCGGGGAAGCACGCTCCCCTCCCCCACGAAGGCCACGAGGCCCCGCTCGGGAAGCCTCTCCTGGATATGGGCGAAGTCCTCCGCCTGGTGCACGTGGCGGAGAAGCCCCCTTTCGTCCAACTCCAGGAGAAAGCCCCGGAGGTGCTCGGCAAGAGCCCTAAAAAGCCTCGCC
The DNA here is from genome assembly GCF_022760925.1 of Thermus hydrothermalis. NCBI lineage: Bacteria > Thermotogati > Deinococcota > Deinococci > Thermales > Thermaceae > Thermus > Thermus hydrothermalis. The sequence goes on from NZ_JAKTNT010000005.1 coordinate 96,213, forward strand.
GCCTCCTTGCCCAGGATGCGCCGCCCCTGGGCGGGAAGGCCTAAGCGGAAGCGGAGGAAAAGCCCCTCTTCCCCCAAATGGGCCCCGGCCCGCTTTAGGACCTTGGGGCTTTCCACCTCCACCCGCACCTCCCCCGAGTGGCCCATGCCGCCAATAGGGGGAAGGGCCCGAAGCCGCTCCTTGAGGCTTCTCAGGAGAAAATCCTCCACCGCCACCCGCCCCGCCGCCACGCCATAGACCCGGAGGCGGTCCAGGGCCTCTTTGGGGTAGCGCACCTCCAGGACCGAGGGGCTTGCGAAGGGGTCCCCTTGCACGTGCACGAAGCGCAAGGCGAAGCCTTCCCCTTGCCAGAGGCCCTTCAGGTCCTTGTAAAAGGGGTAGGGCTTACCCTCCAGGGAGGCCAGAAGGGAATAGAGGTCCGCAAGCCGCCGCACCCCTAAAGCCTACCCCAAGGCCTCCACCTCCACCCGCCTCAGGGCGCGGGAAAGCCGCTCTACGCCTTCCAAGAACTCCTCCTCCCGGATGGTGAGGGGCGGGGCCACGAGGAGGATGTTGTGCTTGGCAAGAAGGTAGACGCCCTCCTGGAAGAGGGCCTGGAGGAGCCGTTGCATGGGCGGGCTAAAAGGGGCGTGCCAGGGGGAAAGGGGCGTCTTGGTTTCCCGGTCCCTCACCAGTTCCAGGCCGAAGAAGGCCCCAAGCCCCCGCACCTCCCCCACCACGGGGTGCCTTTCCTTTAGAGCCAAAAGGGCCTCCCGGAAAAAGCCCTCCAGGGCCAGGGCCCGCTCAAAGAGGCCCTCCTCCCGGTAGGCCTCCACCGCCGCAAGCCCCGCCGCCACCGCCAGGGGGTGGCCGGCGTAGGTGTGCCCCGTGGGGAGAGGGGTTTCGTCAAAGCGCTCCGCCAGGCGCTCCCGCACCAGGACGCCGCCTAAAGGCACGTAGGCGGAGGTCACCCCCTTGGCGAAGGTGATGAGGTCGGGGACCACCCCAAAGCGCTCCGCGGCGAAGGCCGCCCCCACCCGGCCGAAGCCCGTCATCACCTCGTCAAAGACCAGGAGGATGCCGTAGCGGTCGCATAGGGCCCGCACCCCCTCCAGGTACCCCTCGGGGTAGACGATGACCCCGTTGGAGCCCACCACGGGCTCCAGGAAGAGGGCGGCTACCCGGTAAGGGTCCTCGTGGAGGAGGACCCTTTCCAGGTGGTCCAAGGCCCTTTGCACCTCCTCCTTGGGGTCATCCGTGTAAAAAGGGCTCCGGTAGGGGTACGGGGCGAAGAAGTGCACCACCCCCGGGATGCCCGGTTCCGCGGGAAAGCGGCGGTTCTCCCCCGTGAGGCTCGCCGCCCCATGGGTGGCCCCGTGGAAGGAGCGGTAGGCGGCGAGGACCTTAAACCGCCCCGTGAGGTGGCGGACGAACTTGAGGGCGTCCTCGTTGGCCTCCGCCCCCGAGGGGGTGAAGAAGACCCTGGCCCCTTCCGGCCACGGGGCGAGGTCGGAAAGCGCCTTGGCGAGAAGGGCCCGCTTGTCGTGGAAGAGGCTTGGAGCGGCGTAGGCCAGGGTGGCCGCCTGCTCGGCGATGGCCTTCACCACCTTGGGGTGGCCGTGCCCCAGGTTCACCGCCACGAGCCCGGCGGAGAGGTCCAGGTAGCGGTGGCCCTCCGCATCCCAAAGCCAGACCCCCTCGCCCCGCACCACCAAGGGCGGGTTCAGGGAACCCTGGGCCACCCAGGGGGTGAGGACATGCCGTTTGTGAAGGGCCTTAAGGTCCATGTGTGCGGATTATACCTTAGCGCCCACGGCAGGGGCGTTGCGCTTCTAGTGAGATTGCGTTATCATTCTTGGCATGTGGCGCCTATGGGCCTTTTTCCTTCTGGCTCCCGCCCTGGCCCAGGTGCGGGTGGCGGCCACCACCCCCATCCTGGCGGACCTGGTGGGGCAGGTGGGGAGCAAGCGGGTGGAGGTGGTGGCGGTGGTGCCCCCCGGGGCCGACCCCCACACCTTTGAGCCCACCCCGGCGGTGGCCAAAGCCCTATCCCGAAGCCGGATCCTTTTCGCCAACGGCCTCGGCCTCGAGCCCTTCCTGCCCAAGCTCCAAAACCTCCTCCCCAAGGGGGCGCGGGTGGTGCGCCTCGGGGAAGGGATGCCCGGGCTCATCTGCGAGGAAGCGCCCCACGCCGACGAACACGCCCACGGCCCCTGCGACCCGCACCTCTGGCTAGACCCCACCTACGCCCTGCGCTACGCCGAGCGCATCGCAGAGGAGCTTATCCGCCTGGACCCGGGAGGGAAGGCCCTCTACGAGGCCAACCTCCGCCGCTTCCAAAAGGAGGTGGAAAGGCGGGACCAGGCCTTTCGGGCCTGCGGCCTTAATGGGGTCAAGGTGGTGGCCCAGCACGACGCCTTCCGCTACTTCGCCCGCCGCTACGGCCTCGTCGTGGTGGGCACCCTAAGCGGGAGCGGGACCCAGGAGGTGGGGAGCAGGCGCTTCCTCGCCCTCCTAGAGAAGGCCAAGCGGGAAGGGGTAAAGCTCCTCCTCGCCGAGCCCCAGTTCGGGGGCACCGCCCTAAAAGCCCTGGCGGAGGCCCTAGGGGCCCGGATCGCCCTCCTCTACACGGACACCCTGGACGCCAGGGTACCCACCTACCTGGCCCTCCTGGACCACAACCTGAAGGCCCTTTGCCCATAATAGGGGCATGGGCTATCAAGAAGTCTTCGGCGTCCTGCCCGAGGCCAGCGCCAAGGCCCCGGGCCGGGTGAACCTTCTCGGCGAGCACACGGACTACCAGGAGGGCTACGTCCTGCCCACGCCTCTCCCCTACGTCACCCAGGTGGAGGCGGGGCGGGCCGAGGGCAGGGTGGAGGCCTACAGCGAAAACCTCAAGGAGCTCCGCGCCAGACCCCTCCAAAGCGGCCCCCAGGGGGACTTCCTGGACTACCTTTTGGGGGTGGTCTGGGCCCTGAGGGAGGCGGGGCACCCCGTGCCCGGGGCCCGGTTCTACGTGAAAAGCCAGGTGCCCATGGGGGCCGGGCTTTCCAGTTCGGCGGCCCTCGAGGTGGCGGCCCTAAAAGCCCTTAGGGCCCTTTACCGCCTGCCCCTGAGCGACCTGGAGGTGGCCCTCCTTTCGCAAAAGGCGGAGGTGGAATACGTGGGGGTCCGGTGCGGCCTCATGGACCAGATGGCGGCGAGCCTGGGCGAGGTGGGCAAGGCGCTTTTCCTGGACACCAAGACCCTGGCCCACGAGAACCTGCCCCTGCCCCCAGGGAGCCGGGTGGTGGTCCTGGACCTGGGGCTCAAGCGGCGCCTGGCCGAGGCCGGGTACAACGAGAGGCGCCTGGAGGCGGAGGAGGCGGCCAGGCGGCTTGGGGTGCCCTCCTTGCGCCAGGTGCAGGACCTTTGCCTGGTGGAAAGCCTCCCCGCCCCCTTGGACAAGCGGGCCCGGCACATCGTGAGCGAGAACCTGCGGGTGCTTCGGGGGGTAGAGGCCCTAAGGCGGGGGGACGCCCGGGGCTTTGGCGAGCTCATGACGCAAAGCCACCGCTCCCTCTCCCGGGACTACGAGGTGAGCCTTCCCGAGCTGGACGCCCTGGTGGAGGCGGCCCTACAGGCGGGCGCCTACGGGGCCAAGCTCACGGGGGCAGGCTTTGGCGGGGCGGTGGTGGCCCTGGTGCCCGAAACGGGCCTGGAAAGCTTCCGCCAGGCCCTCCTCCAACGCTTTCCCGGGCTTCGCCTCCTGTAGGGGTAAGCTTGAACCATGGAAAACCCAAGCCTCCTCCCCCTCCTGGACGCCCGGCTACCCCTCACGGAGGAGAAGGTGGCCGAGGCGGCGCGGCTTGCCAGGGTACCCCTGGCCCAGGCCTGGGGGGTGGTGCGCTACTACCCCCGCTACCGCGGCCTACCCCAAGGCCGCCTCCTGGTGGACGACCCCGTGGCCCGGGCCCGGGGCTTCGCCCGGCTACGGGAAGCGGCGGACGGAAGCTACCCCCCCTTGGGCCTCGAGGCCCTCTCCCCCATCTACCTGCGCTTCAACCCCGAGGGCCGCTTCGTGGAGTGGCAGGGAAGCCTGGTGCCTTTTAGGGACTTCCGCCTTCCTTTCTCCCTAGGCCACGGGAAGCGCCTCATCCCCCCGGAGCCCATCCTGTCCCTGGCCCAGTACCGGGCCTTGGGAGGGCTTCAGGCCCTCTTGGCCCTCCTTCAGGGAAGGGCCAGCCCGGAAGGGGTCTTGCGGGCCGTGGAGGAGGCGGGGCTCTTGGGCCGGGGCGGGGCCGCCTTCCCCGCCCACGTGAAGATGCGGACCGTGGCCCAGGGGGCCTCCCCCAAGTACCTGGTGGTGAACGCCGACGAGTCCGAGCCCGGCAACTTCAAGGACCGCTTCCTCCTGGAGCACCACCCCTTCTTGGTGCTAGAAGGGGCCCTCCTCGCCGCCTTGGCCGTGGGGGCGGATAAGGTCTTCCTCTACGTGCGGGAAGAGTTTGAAGCGGCCCAGGAAGGCCTGCAAAGGGCCCTAAGCGAACTGGAAGAAGCCGGCCTCCTCCCCGTGCCCACGGAGGTGTTCCGAAGCGGTGGGCTCTACATCTGCGGCGAGGAAACCGCCCTCCTGGAGTCCATGGAGGGCAAGCGGGCCGAGCCAAGGCTCAAGCCGCCCTTCCCCGGGGAGAAGGGGCTTTGGGGGAGGCCCACCCTGGTGCAGAACGTGGAAACCCTGGCCAACCTCCCCCTCATCCTGCGGGAGGGTCCTGACGCCTGGCGGGCCCTCGAGCCCAAGCTCTTCTCCATAAGCGGCGACGTGGCCCACCCGGGGCTTTACGAGCTCCCCTTGGGCACCCCCCTGGGGGAGGCCTTGCGCCGGGCCGGGGGGGAGCTTGGCGAAGTCCAGGCGGTGCTCCTGGGCGGGGCGGCGGGGGTCTTCACCCGGGACCTCGCCTTCCCCTTGCGCTTCAAGGAAAGGCTTCCCCTGGGGGCGGGGGCCCTGGTGGCCTTTGGGCGGGACGTGGACCTTTGGGAAGTCCTCCTCGGCCTCGTCCACTTCCTCAAGGAGGAGTCCTGCGGCAAGTGCTTCCCCTGCCCCCTGGGCACGGCGGTGCAGGTGGAGATGGTAAAGCGGCGCGAGCGGAACCGGGCCCTGGTGCAGGACCTGGCGGAAACCCTAAAAGGAAGCCTCTGTGGCTTAGGCCAGTCCGCTTACTGGGCCTACCAGAGCCTTTTGGAGGTGGAAGGTGCGGCTTAGGGTAGACGGGAAGGAAGTGGAGGTCCAGGAGGGGGCCCTCTTGCTCCAGGTGGCCCCGGTGCCCACCCTCTGCCACCATCCCCACACGGAAACCAAGGGCCTTTGCCGGCTTTGCCTGGTGGAGGTAAACGGGCGCCTGCACCCCGCTTGCGCCACCTTGGCCCAGGAGGGGATGGAGGTGAAGACGGAAACCGAAGCCCTCCGGCGCCTAAGGAAGACCCTTTTGGAGTGGCTTGCCCTCACCACCGACCTCTCCCAAGCGCCGGAGCTCCTTTCCCTCATGGAGCGCTACGGGGCCGAGCCCGCCCGCTGGCCGGAGGTGGCGGGGCGGAAGGAGCGGGAAGCCTTGAAGGACAACCCCTTCTTCCTAAGGGACTACGCCAAGTGCGTCAACTGCCGCCGCTGCGTGGACGCCTGCGGGGACGGGATTATGGGGGTGTACGCCCTGACCCTCGAGGACCGGGGCCTCCTCGCCCACCCCACCACCCCCCTGGGCCGCCCCCTGCCGGAAACCCCTTGCGTCTTCTGCGGCAACTGCGTGCAGGTATGCCCCACGGGGGCCCTACGGCCCCTGACCTTGGAGGTGGCGTGATGCGCACCACGTGCCCCTACTGCGGCGTGGGTTGCCAGGTGGAGCCCGAGGTCCAAGGGGGCCGGGTGGTCCGGGTCCTGGCCCCGGACATCCCCCCCAACCACGGGGCCCTTTGCGTGAAGGGGCGCTTTGGCCTGGACTTTCCCTTTTCCGGGAAGCGCCTCCTCTACCCCATGGTGCGGGAAAGCCGGGATGCGCCCTTCCGCAGGGCCACTTGGGAAGAGGCATTGGACTTCGCCGCGGAAAAGCTCCTGGAGGTGCTAAGGCGAAAGGGCCCTGAGGCCATCGCCGTCTTCCCCTCGGCCAAAACCACCAACGAAGAGGTCTACCTGGCCCAGAAGCTCGCCCGGGCCCTTCTTGGCACCCACAACGTGGACCACTGCTCCCGGCTTTGCCATTCCTCCTCCACCGCCGCCCTTTCCCGCTCCTTGGGCGGAGCCAGCATGACGAACCCCATAGAGGACATCTGGAAAACGGACCTCTTCCTGGTGGTGGGCTCCAACACCACGGAAACCCACCCGGTGATCGCCGCCATGATCAAGAAGCGGGTGCGCCAAGGGGCGAGGATGATCGTGGTGGACCCCCGGTACACGGGCATGGCCGAGGCGGCCACCTTGTGGCTTCGGGTGCGCCCCGGCACCGACCTTTTCCTCCTGAACGCCATGGCCCGGTATGTCCTCGAGGCGGGCCTTTGGGACCGGGCCTACGTGGAGGCCCGCACGGAAGGGTTCGCCGAGTGGCGGGCTTCCTTGGAGGAATACACCCTGGAAAGGGCGGAGGCCGTCACCGGGGTGGAACGGGAGAAGATCGCCCTGGCCGCCCGGCTTTACGCCACCACGGAGCGGGCCGGGGCCTACTGGGCCATGGGGGTCACCCAGCACACCAAGGGCACGGCCACGGCCCAGGCCCTGGTGAACCTGGCCCTTCTCACGGGCAAGGTGGGCAAGGAGGGGGCGGGCCTGAACCCGCTAAGGGGCCAGAACAACGTCCAGGGGGCCGGGGACATGGGGGCCTTGCCCGACGTCTACCCCGGCTACCTGAAGGTGGCGGACGAAGCCGCCAGAAAACGGTTTGAGGCCCTTTGGGGCGTGCCCCTTAACCCCAAGCCCGGCCTGCGCATGACCGAGGTCTTTGCGGCCATCCCCGAGGTGGAGGCCATCTACCTCATCGGGGAGGACCCGGTGACCAGCGAGCCCTACCAGGACCACCTCAAGGCCAAGCTCTCCGCCCTCCCCTTCCTCCTCGTCCAGGACATCCTGGAAAACGAAACCACCCCTTTCGCCCACGTAATCCTCCCCGCCGCCAGCTTTTTGGAGAAGGAGGGCACCTTCACCAACACCGACCGCCGGGTGCAGCGGGTACGGAAGCTCCTGGACCCGCCCGGGGAGGCCCGGCCCGACTGGTGGATTACCCAGGAACTGGGCAAGCGCTTAGCCCGGGCCCTGGACCGGCCCTGGCGGGAATACCCGGGACCGGAGGCCATCTGGGAGGAGGTGCGCCAGGCCATCCCCGAGCTCATGGGGGGCATCTCCTACGCCCGCCTGGAGGCGGAAGGGGTGCGCTGGCCCTGTCCTTTTGAGGACCACCCCGGGGAAGCGGTGCTCTTCCGCGAGCGCTTCAACACCCCCTCGGGCCGGGCCCGCTTCTTCCCCGCCCCCTATACCCCCCCGGCGGAACCCCCCTCGGAGGAGTACCCCTTCACCCTCTCCACGGGCCGGGTGCTCTTTCACTGGCACGGGGGGACCCTTAGCCGCAATAGCCGCCTAAAGGAGGCGTACCCCGAGCTCAAGGTGGAGGTGAACCCCAAGGACGCCGAAAGGCTCGGGCTCCAAGATGGCGAGCCCATCTACGTGGTGAGCCGCCGGGGCCGGATCCGCGCCCGGGCCTGGGTGACGGAGCGCACCCCCGAAGGGGTGGTCTACGCCCCCTTCCACTTCGCCGAGGTCCCCGCCAACCGCCTCACCCTGGACGCCCTGGACCCCGTGAGCCGCATCCCCGAGTACAAGGTGAGCGCCGTGCGGCTAGAAAAGGTGGACTAGAGGGTGGGGAAGGCGAAGGTTTCGTAGGCCAGCTCCGCCACGGCGAACCAGCGGTACTCCTCCTCCCGGAAAGCCCAGTAGGCGGTGTACACCTTCTTGTAGGTGGCGTCCTTGGCCGCCTGCTCCTCGTAAAGCGCCCTCGCCTCCTCCAAGGCCTTCCGCATCACCTCCGTGGGCCACCGCCTCAGGCGCACCCCGGCAGCGAGGAGGCGGCGGAGGGCCTTGGGGTTTTGCGCATCGTACTTGGCCATCATGGTGAGGTTGACCTCCTGGGCCGCCACCTGGAAGGCCTCCTGGAACTCCCGGGGCAGGCGGGCCCATTCCCTTTGGGAAACCAGGAAGGAAAGCTGCGCCGAGGGTTCCCAAAAGGAGGGGTAGTAGTAATAGCGGGCCACCTTGTAAAAGCCCAGCTTCTCGTCGTCGTAGGGGCCGGAAAACTCCGTGGCGTCAATGGTACCCCGTTCCAGGGCGGGGTAGATGTCCCCGGCGGCCAGGGTCTGGGGCACCACCCCAAGCCGGCCCATGACCAGGCCGCCGAGGCCAGGGATGCGCATCCTGAGGCCCTTCAGGTCCGCCAGGGTGCGGATCTCCTTGCGGAACCACCCCCCCATCTGCGCCCCCGTGTTCCCCCCGGGGAACTGGAGGACGCCGAAGTCGGCGTACACCTCCCGCAAGAGCTCAAGCCCCCCGCCAAAGAGCATCCAGGCGTTGTGCTGGCGGTAGGTCATGCCGAAGGGCACCCCCCCGTCAAAGGCCAGGGCGGGGTTCTTGCCCACGTAGAAGGGCCCATAAGTGTGCCCTGCCTCCACCGTGCCCTGCTGCACGGCGTCCAACACCTGCCCCCCAGGGACGATCTCCCCCGCCTGGTAGACCCGGATCTGGAAACGCCCCCCCGTGAGGTCGGAAACCCGCTTGGCCAGGTCCTCCGCCCCGCCGTAGAGGGTGTCCAGGCTCTTGGGGTAGCTGGAAACGAGCCGCCAGCGCACCTGGGGCTGGGCCTGGGCGTGGGCTCTGTAGCTGAGGCTTGCCGCTAGGCCTACCCCCAACCCTTTGAGAAAGCTCCGCCGCCGCATACCTCTCCTCCTTTGGCTTTTTAGTGTATCAGGCCCCGTCCTGACCTAGCAGCTTCCCCACCAAGGAAAGGAGCGTCTGGGCGTCAAAGGGCTTGCCCAAAAAGGCCCTGGCCCCGGCCTTCAGGGCCTCCTCTTGGCTTTTAGCGGAAACGCTGGCGGAAAGGGCGAGGACGGGTGGGCCGCCAAGGCGCTTGACCTCCTGGATGACCTCGAGGCCCGAAACCCCGGGCATCACCAGATCGCAGAGCACCAGGTCGTAGGCCATGGCGCTAAGGCGCGCCAGCGCCGCCTGGCCCGAGGCCGCCCACTCCACCTGGTGCCCGGCCCTCTCCAGGATGCGGCGCACCGTGTGGGCCACCAGGGGCTCATCCTCCACCAGCAGGATGCGGGCCATATAGGGGTAGGATAACCCGGAAAAGGCTCCCCTTGCCCTCCTCCGTCTCCACCTCTATCCGCCCCCCGTGGGCTTCCACGATGGCCTTGGAGATGTAAAGGCCAAGCCCGGTGCCCGAAACCCCGCGGGCGCCAGCGTTCTTGGCCCGGGCGTAGCGCTGGAAGAGCTTGGGAAGCTCCTCCTTGGGGATGCCGGGCCCGGTATCCTCCACCTCCAAAACGAGGGTATCCCCCTCCCCCCGGGCCCCAAGCCGGATGCGCCCCCCCTGGGGGGTGAACTTGAAGGCGTTGGAGAGGAGGTTCCCCACCACCTGAACCAGGCGCTCGGGGTCCGCCTCCACCACGGGGAGCTCCTCCACCTCCACCCGGAAATCCACCCCGGAAAGCCTCGCCACCCCTTGGAAGCTCTTGGCCAGCTCCAGGAGGTGGGGCCTCAGGTTCACGGGCCGCCGGTTCACCTCAAAGCGGCCCGCCTCGAGGCGGCTCGTGTCCAGGAGGTTGTCCACCATGGTCTTGAGGCGGAAGGCGCTTTCCAGGATGAGCTCCACGGACTCCTCGGCGCTCGGGGAAAGCCCCTCCTCCCGCAGAAGCTCCGCCAGGCCCATGATGACGGCGAGGGGGGTGCGGAGCTCGTGGGACACGGCGGCGATGAACTCGCCCTTGAGGCGCTCGGCCTCGAGGCGGGGCCTTAGGTCCCGCAGGTTCACCACCACGCCCGCTACCCGGGGCTCGTGGAGGAGGTTCCGGCCCCAGGCCTCCATGGGAATGGGGGTGCCGTCGGCGTGGAGGACGCGGAACTCCCCCGTGCGCACCTCCCCGGGGTGGGCGAGAAGCTCCCGGAAAAGGGCTTCGGCCAGGGAGCGGTCCTCGGGGTGGACGAAGTCCAGGCCGTTCACGGGCGCCCGCCTGTACCCCTCGGGGTCGTACCCCAAGACCCCCCGCACGCTGGCGCTCACAAAGCGGATATTCCCCTCCCCATCCAGGACGTAGACCACGTCCTGGGAGTGCTCCATAAGGGCCTTGAGCCGCTCCTCCTCCGCTTCCAAGAGCTCCAGAAAACGGGCCTTCTCCAGGACCAAGGCCAAAAGGGTCCCCACCTGGGCAAGCCGGGCCAAGAGGCGCTCGCCGAAGCGCCGCCCCTTGCGGTAGCCCAAAAGGAGCCCCCCCCGGAACGCCCCAGCACGGAAGGGCACCACCAAGGCGCTTTGCAGGCCCAAGGAGGCGGCAAGGGCGCAGTCCCTCGGATGAAGCTCTTCCACCCCCAAAGGGCTTTCCTCCTCCAGGGCCCGATCCAGCAGGTTGGGTTGGGGCAGGGAAGCGGGCAAGGAGCAGGTGGCGAAGAGCACCCCTTCCCCTTCCGCCAGAAGCACCCCCTCGTCCGCGGCGAAAAGGACCAAGAGGCGGCGCACGATGGCCTCCCCCAAGGCCTTTATCCCCTTCTCCCGCAACGCCGCCTGGGCCAGGTCCACCAGGGCCTGGGTGAAGACCACCTGCTCCCTCAGGGCCCTTTCCATGCGCACCCGCTCGCTGATGTCGTGGAGGACCAGGATGCGCATCTCCCCCACAACCCGGCCCCGGACGCTGTAGCTCCGCCCCCCCAAGGCAAGCTCTAGCCTCCCCCCTTCCAGGGCTGGGCCTAAGGCGGCGGGGAGGTCCTCCAGGGCCACCTCGGGTCCCAAGCCCAAGGCCTCCCGCGCCCGGGGGTTGGCGAAACCCCTATCCCCAAAAAGGACCACCACCCCATCGGGAAGGTCTTCCAGCACCTGGGATAGCCGCTTTCGCTCCGCCGCCAGGGCCAGGGAAAGCTGGGTCTTTTCCCGGTAGAGCTTGGCGTTCTTCAGGGCTACCCCGGCCACTCCGGCCAAAAGCTCCACGTAGCCCACCTCCTCCTGTCCCACCGGGGGGCCACCCGGGCCGTGGTCCACCGCCACCACCCCTAAGGGTTCCTCCTCGGCCAGGATAGGCACGTAGGCCACCGTGGGCCCCGTGTCCTGGCCCACGCCTGGAGGAAGCTTCTCCCGCTCCAAAACCAGGGTCTTCCGCTCCCGAACCGCCCGGGCCAAGGGGTCAGGGGAGGCCTCTAGAAGGAGGTGGATACGGCTCCTGCCCTCCGTCCAATACACTTCCCGACCCCGGACGGTGAGGTGCCCCTCCAAGCGGCCTTCCTTGGCCAAGGCCACGGTAACCCGGAAAAAGCCAAACCGCTCGGATAGCGCCCGGGCCAAGGTTTCCAGCACGGCGCTGGGCTCTAGCGAGCGGGCCACCTCCCGGGCCAAGGCGCTCACGTGGGAGAGGGCCTCCACGTGCCGGGAAAGCTTCTCCAAGGCGGCGTTTCGGCTCGCCAGGAGCTCTCCGTTTTTCAGGGCCAAGGCGGTGAGTTGGGCGAGGAGGGGCAGGGTGGGCTCTAGGGCCTGGGGGACGCCCTCGAGGCTAAGCACCCCCTTGGCGCCGAAGCGGGGACAGGAGGGGCAGACCATGGCCCGGGTTTCCCGGGTGGCCCGAGGGCGCTCTTGGCAACGGGCCTCGGGATCGCTCCAGCAAAAGAGGGCCTCCTCCCCCACCACGGGTAAAAGCCACTCCTCGCCCCGCTTCACCGGTCCTTCGGCGAAAAAGGCTTCCTGCACCGGCCCCTTGCGGTAAAGGGGCAGGGCGATGGCGGAAACCGTGTAGTGCCGCCCCCGCCCCGAGGCCACCTCGCCCACCAGTTCCCGGGTGGAAGGGTGGTAGAGAAAAAGGGCCGCCCGCTCCACCCCTTCCTCCGTGGCCACCTCGAGGAGGTTGCGAAGAATCTGCACCGGCTCCAAATCCTTAAGAAGGGCCCTTTGGAAGCGGGCCAGCACCGCAAGTTGCCCGGCCAATCTCATCTGCCTCCAATGGTAGCATGGGGCCTGGGTTGCAAGGGGAAGGGCAAAATCTTAGACTTGGTCAAAGAGTGGACCCCTTGCCCAGGGGAGGTCGGGTATGCCCATAGATTTCAGCCTCACGGAAGAGCAGAAACAACTCCAGGCCCTGGCCCGCCGCTTCGCCAAGGAGGTGATCCTGCCGGTGGCGGCGGAGTACGACGAGAAGGAGGAAGTGCCCTGGCCCGTGATTGAGAAGCTCCACGAGGTGGGCCTCCTCAACGCCATCATCCCCGAGGCGTACGGGGGGATGGGCCTCAAGATGGTGGACGAGGTCATCGTGGGCGAGGAGCTGGCCTACGCCTGCATGGGCATCTACACCATCCCCATGGCCAGCGACCTGGGCATCACCCCGGTGCTCCTCGCCGGCACCGAGGAGCAAAAGCGGCGCTTCCTCACCCCCCTCACCCAGAAGCCAGCCCTGGCCGCCTTCGCCTTGAGCGAACCCGGAAACGGCTCGGACGCCGCCGCCCTCAGGACCCGGGCCGTGCGCCAAGGGGACTACTACGTCCTCAACGGGACCAAGATGTGGATCTCCAACGGGGGCGAGGCGGAGTGGGTGGTGGTCTTCGCCACCCTGAACCCCGAGCTCCGCCACAAGGGCGTGGTGGCCCTGGTGGTGGAAAAGGGCACCCCGGGCTTCCGGGCGGTGAAGATCCACGGGAAGATGGGCCAAAGGGCCAGCGGCACCTACGAGCTCATCTTTGAGGACGTGAAGGTGCCGGTGGAAAACCGCCTCGGGGAGGAAGGGGAAGGCTTTAAAATCGCCATGAACACCCTGAACAAGACCCGCATCCCCGTGGCCGCGGGAAGCGTGGGGGTGGCCCGGAGGGCCTTGGACGAGGCGAGGAAGTACGCCAAGGAGCGGGAAGCCTTCGGCCAGCCCATCGCCAACTTCCAGGCCATCCAGTTCAAGCTGGCGGACATGATGATCGGCATTGAAACCGCCCGCACCTACACCTACTACGCCGCCTGGCTCGCCGACCAAGGCCTACCCCACGCCCACGCCAGCGCCATCGCCAAGGCCTACGCCTCGGAAATCGCCTTTGAGGCGGCCAACCAGGCCATCCAGATCCACGGGGGCTACGGGTACGTGCGGGAATACCCGGTGGAGAAGCTCCTTCGGGACGTGAAGCTCAACCAGATCTACGAGGGCACCAACGAGATCCAAAGGCTCATCATCGCCAGGCACCTCCTGGCGGAGTGAAAGGAGGCAGGATGAAGTTCGTGGCGGTCATCAGGCAGGTCCCCGACGGGGAGAGCAGGCTCAAGATCCAAGGCGGCCGGGTGGACCTTTCCGGGGCCACCCTGATCCTGGACCAGATGGACGAGTACGCCGTGGAAGAAGCCCTCCGCCTCAAGGAGAAGCACGGCGGCGAGGCCATCGTGGTGGGCTTCGGCCCCGAGCGGACGGAAGAGGCCATCCGCACCGCCTTGGCCATGGGGTGCGACCGGGGGGTGCACGTGGTTTACGAGGGCTACGCCGACCCCGTGACCGTGGCCGAAGCCCTGGCGGACGTGGTGCGGGAGGAGGCCCCCACCCTGGTCCTCACCGGGGGGCAGCAAGCGGACTGGGATAGCCAGGCCCTGGGGGCCGCCCTGGCGGAGGCCCTGGGGGTGCCGGTGGTGTCCTGGACCACGGCCTTGGAGCTAGAAGGGGAAACGGCCAAGGCCAAGCACGACCTAGACGAGGGGGCGGAGTGGGTCCGGGTAAGGCTTCCCGCCGTCTTCACCACGCAGCAGGGCCTGAACGAGCCCCGCTACCCCACCCTTCCCGGCATCATGAAGGCCAAGAAGAAGGAGATAAGGAAGGTGGCCTTCACTGGAACGCCTAAGGTGGAAATCCTCGAGGAGAGCATCCAGGAAAAGGCCCGCCTGCAGAGGATCCTGGACGGGAAGGACCCCGTGGCGGCGGCGGAGGAGCTGGTGCGGCTTCTCCACGAAGAGGCCAAGGTGCTTTAGGAGGTGGCTATGGTTCTTGTGGTTCTGGACCACGATGGGAACAAGCTAAGGAAGGGGAGCCTCGAGGCCCTCACCCGGGCCCGGGCCCTGGCGGAGGCCTTGGGCACCCGGGTGGCTGGGGTCCTCCTGGCGGAGGACAAGGCCCCGGTGGAGGAGGCCCGAAGCTACGTGGAGACCCTCTACACCGCCACGCTAGGCCCCTATACGGCCGAACGGTGGGCGGCTGGGGTCTTGGCGGCGGCCCAGGAGGCGGGCGCCCAGGCGGTGGTGGCCCCCTCCTCCCGGCAAAGCCGCACCTACCTGGGCCGGGTGGCCTACGCCCTGAAGGCGGGACTCTTGGAGGACACCTTGGAAAGCGGGGTGGAGGGCGGGGCGGTGGTGGCCACCCGCTACGCCTACCTGAACCGGGTGACGCAGAGGGTGCGCGCCCCCCTCCCCGTGGTCCTCACGGTGAAGCCCAACACCACCCCCCTGGCGGAGCCCCTTGCGGCCCAGGGGGAGGTGCGGCCCCTGGAGGTGCCGGCTGTGCCCACCGTGGAGGTGCTGGAGCGCCTCCAGGAGGAGAAGAAGGGGGTTTCCCTCACCGAGGCGGACATCGTGGTCACGGGAGGGCGGGGCATGGGGAGCCCCGAGGCCTTCCGCCTGGTGGAGGAGCTCGCCGCCCTCTTGGGCGGGGCCGTGGGCGCCACCCGGGCGGTGGTGGACGCCGGCTGGCGGCCCTACAGCGAGCAGGTGGGCCAGACGGGCAAGACGGTGCAACCTTCCCTCTACATCGCCCTAGGGGTGTCGGGGGCCGTGCAGCACCTGGCGGGGATGAACAAGAGCAAGTACATCGTGGCGGTGAACAAGGACCCCGAGGCCCCCATCTTCAAGCACGCCGACTATGGCATCGTGGGGGACGTGCACCAGGTGGTCCCCGCCCTGATTGAAGCGGTGAAGAAGCTAAAGGACTAGAAAAAAAAGGCCCGCCGGGGCTTCCCCCGGCGGGCTTTCCCTTAGCCCCGCTCCCCAGGGGGCGGGGGTGCGCCTTCTTCGGTCATGCGGGAGGCCTCGAGGTCGGGAGAAGCTTGGGTTGGCGCCTCGGCCTTAGGCTCCTGCCCCCGGAGGAGGCGGAGGAGAAGGTAGAGAAGCACCGCCGCCACCACCACGCCCACGGCGTAGGGCCAGACAGGGGCGCCGCCCGCCTCGGGTACCTCGGGCAGGGAGAGGGGCGGTGTAGGCGCCTGGAAGACCTCTTCCTCCAGCTTCCCCACCCGCTCGGCAAGCCCCTTGATGGCCTCTTCCTGGGCGGTTACCCGGGCCTCCAGGGCCGCCACCTTGGCCCTCAGGCCTTGGTAGCTGGCGTAGGCCGCATAGCCTCCCCAGGCCAAAAGCCCCAGCAAAATAAGCGCCAAGAGATACCAAAGCCACCTTCGCACGCTTCACCTCCTTCCCAGGCGGCCTTTCCTGGAAGCCTGCCTGGTTTCTTAGTGTATCATGACGGCCAGTATGGCGGATAATGCCCGGCTCATCCTGGATGAGCTCTTGGCGGAGCTTGAAGAAAGGCGCAAAAAGGTGCTTTTGGGCGGGGGGAAAGAGCGCATAGAAAAGCAGCACCAGCAGGGCAAGCTCACCGCTCGGGAGCGGATCGATTACCTCCTGGACCCCGGGAGTTTCGTGGAGCTCATGCCCTTTGCCGAGCACCTGGAAACCGGGCTCATGGAGGGCCTCGAGGCGCCCGCGGACGGGGTGGTGACGGGCTACGGCACCATCGGCGGCCGCCTCGTCTTCGTCTTCAGCCAGGACTTCACCGTCCTGGGCGGCTCCTTGGGCAAGATGCACGGGCGCAAGATCGCAAGCCTCATGGACCTGGCCGCCAAGGTGGGAGCCCCCATCATCGGCCTCAACGACTCCGCCGGGGCCCGCATCCAAGAAGGGGTGGATAGCCTCTCCGGCTACGGGGAGGTCTTCTACCGCAACGCCATCTACTCCGGGGTGGTGCCCCAGATCTCCGCCATCCTGGGCCCTTGCGCCGGGGGAGCCGTCTACAGCCCCGCCATGACCGACTTCATCCTCATGAGCCGGGGCACCAGCTACATGTTCATCACCGGCCCCGAGGTTATTAAAAGCGTCACCCGCGAGGAGGTGACCTTTGAGGAGCTGGGCGGGGCCGACGTGCACATGGAGAAAAGCGGCGTGGCCCACCTGGAAGGAGAAAGCGACCAGGAGGTCTTGGACCTCATCAAGAAGCTCCTCGCCTACCTGCCGCAAAACTCCCGGGAAAAGCCCCCGGTGCTAGACCCCAAGGACGACCCCTTCCGGCCCACCCCGGAGCTCCTGGACCTCGTCCACCCCGACGCCCGCAGGCCCTACAACATGCACCAGGTAATCCGCACCCTGTTGGACGAGGGGGAGTTTTTGGAAATCCAGCCCGGCTTCGCCAAAAACATCATCGTGGGCCTGGGGCGGCTTGGCGGCTACCCCGTGGGGGTCATCGCCAACAACCCCCGGTTCATGGCCGGGGCCCTGGACATCAACGCCTCGGACAAGGCCGCCCGCTTCATCCGCACCATGGACGCCTTCAACATCCCCCTCCTCACCCTGGTGGACGTGACGGGCTTCCTTCCCGGAGTGGCCCAGGAGCACGGGGGCATCATCCGCCACGGGGCCAAGATGCTCTTCGCCTACGCCGAGGCCACGGTGCCCAAGATCACCCTCATCGTCCGCAAGGCCTACGGCGGGGCCTACCTGGCCATGAACTCCAAGGACATGGGGGCGGACGTGGTCCTGGCCTGGCCCACCGCCTCCGTGGCGGTGATGGGGGCGGAAGGGGCGGCCAACATCATCTACCGCAAGGAGATCCAGGCCTCCCCCAACCCCGAGGAAACCCGCCGCAAGAAGATTGAGGAGTACCGCCAGGCCTTTGACAACCCCTGGGTGGCGGCGGCCCGGGGCTACATTGACGACGTCATAGACCCCAAGGACACCCGCCGCCTCCTCTACCTGCACCTCAGGATGCTTTGGGACAAGAAGGAGGAGAGGCCACCCAAGAAGCACGACAATATCCCCCTCTAAACCCCTCCTCCCCAACCCCGCCGGTACCTGCTCTTCCGAGTCCATCCACGAGGCGTGCCTGGGTAAACTGGAAGCAGATGCTGAAGGTTTGGCTCCAGGTACCCCTACGCGCCTATCAAGAGGCGTTGGAAGCCCAGCTTGGGGCTTGGGGCCTCGAGGTGGTGACCCACCCCTTCCAGGCCCAGGTGGGGCTGGTGGAGGCGGGCCGCGAGGTCCCCGCCCCACCCCCTGTGCCCGCGGTGATCCTGCTTCGGGACAAGGAGCAAGCGCCCCAGGCCCTCAAAAAGGGGTACCGGGGCTACCTCTACCCCGAGCAGGGCCTCGAGGTCCTGGCCAAGGCCCTGGAGGCGGTGGCCCGGGGCGAGGTCTGGGCCGAGCGCAAGGTGGTGGCCACCTTGGTGGGGGAACCCCTCCCCCACCTCACGCCCAGGGAAAAGGAGGTGGCGGCCTTGGCGGCTTTGGGCCTTTCCAACGAGGAGATTGCCAAGGAGCTCGGCATCTCGGTGAAGACGGTGAAGGCCCACCTTTCCCTGGTTTTCCAAAAGCTCGGGGTCAAGAAGCGAAGCGAGCTGGCCCACGTGAGGTTTCTCTAAAAGCCCATGGACCTGGAAAGCTTTCGCCAAGAGCTCACCGCCTGCCGCCTCTGCCCCCGGCTCGTGGCCTGGCGGGAAGGGGTGGCGGGAAGGAAAAGGGCCTTCCGCCACGAGCCCTACTGGGCTAGGCCCGTGCCCGGCTTCGGGGACCCCGAGGCGCGCCTCGTCCTCTTCGGCCTCGCCCCCGGGGCCCACGGCTCCAACCGCACGGGCCGGCCCTTCACCGGGGACGCCTCGGGAGCCTTCCTCTACCCCCTCCTCCACGAGGCGGGGCTTTCCAACAAGCCCGAAAGCCACCCTGGGGATGACCTAAGGCTCTATGGCGTCTACCTCACGGCGGCGGTGCGGTGCGCCCCGCCTGGGAACAAGCCCACGCCGGAGGAGCTCAGGGCGTGCGCCCGCTGGACGGCGGTGGAGCTCGGCCTCCTTCGGAAAGCCCAGGTTTACCTGGCCCTGGGGCGGATCGCCCACGAGGCCCTCCTGGACCACTTGGGCCTGAGAAGGAGCGCCTACCCCTTCCGCCACGGGGCCCACTACCCCTTGCCCGAGGGGAGGCACCTCCTCTGTAGCTACCACGTTTCCCGCCAGAACACGCAAACGGGCAAGCTCACCCGGGAGATGTTCCTGGAGGTCCTCCTAAGGGCTAAAGCCCTCGCCGGGCTTTGAGCCACCGGGTTAGCTCCTCGTAGGAAAGGGCGTTGAGCACCCTTTCCGGGCCAATCCAGGCCCTCTGGGCGGTGCCCACGGCGAGCTCCATGAAGCGGAGGTGCTCGGTCTGGTGGGCGTCCGTGGAAAGGCTTATCCAAAGCCCCATCCCGTAGGCCAGGCGGGCGAGGTCATCGGGCAGGTCCATGCGGTCGTAGTAGCCGTCTATCTCCACGGCCACGCCCCGCTCCTTGGCCTTTTGGAAAATGGCCTCCCAGTCGGCCTCAATAGGGGGGCGGCGGCCGAGGAGGCGGGCCGTGGGGTGGGCCAGGACGTGGACGAAAGGGTTCTCCAGGGCCCTCAGGATGCGCCTCGTCTGCTCCGCTTTGGAGAGCTTGAACTGGGAGTGGATGGAGATCAGGACCAGGTCCAACTCGCGCAGGACCCAGTCCGGGTAGTCCAGGCTGCCATCGGGCCGAATGTCCACCTCGGCCCCCGCCAGGAGGTAAGGGGGGCCGTGGGTTTCGTTGAAGCGGCGGATGGCCTCAATGCGCCTTAGGGCCTCCTCCGGGGACGGCCCCCCCGCCACCCGCACCGCCGGGGAGTGGTCCGTGACCCCCAGGTACTGGTACCCCAGGGCCTTGGCCGCCTCCCAAAGCTCTTCCAGGGAGTTTTTGCCGTCGGAGTAGGTGG
This sequence comes from Thermus hydrothermalis, assembly GCF_022760925.1. Lineage (NCBI taxonomy): Bacteria > Thermotogati > Deinococcota > Deinococci > Thermales > Thermaceae > Thermus > Thermus hydrothermalis. The sequence continues at coordinate 115,378 of NZ_JAKTNT010000005.1, forward strand.
AGTGGACCTGGAGGTCCCCCTTGACGTGGGAAAGCTCTAGGAGCTTGGGAAGCTTTCCCCTTTGCGCCGCCTCAATCTCCCCGTGGTCCTCCCGGAGGGGCGGGGGGATGAAGGGCAGGCCCAAGGCGGCGTACACCCCTTCCTCCGTCTCCCCCGCCAGGCGCTCCTCCCCCCGGAAGACCCCGTACTCGGAAAGCTTTAGGCCCATATCCTGGGCCAGGGCGCGAAGCTTGATGGAATGGGCCTTGCTCCCCGTGAGGTACTGGAGGCCTGCGCCATAGCTTTCGGGAGGCACCACGCGCAGGTCCACCTGGAGGCCATTCTTTAGAAACACCGTGGCCCTTTCCGGGCCCTTGGCGTAAACCTCCTTCACCTGGGGGAGGGCCACGAAGCCCGCCACCACCCGAGGGGCCTCGAGGCTCGCCACCAGGTAGTCCAGGTCCCCCACGGTGTCCTTGTAGCGCCGGGCCGAACCGCAAAGCTCCGCCCGCTCCACCCCGGGCAGGGCGCGGATCTCCTCCAGGAGGCTCCGGGCCAAGGAGAGCACCGCCCCCAAAGGCCGCCTCTTCCCCGCCGCCTGGGCCAGGGCAAGCCCCTCCCGGATGCGCTCCGCCTTCTTGGGCCCGAAGCCCCTAAGCCTTAGGAGGTCTCCCCTATCCAAGGCTTCCTTGAGCTTTTCCAGGGAGTCCACGCCCAGGGCCTCGTAGAGGAGGCGGGCGGTCTTGGGCCCCACCCCGGGCACCTCCATGACCTCGAGGACCCCCCTGGGCACCTTCCTCGCCAACTCTTGGTGCTTGGCGATTTTCCCCGTGTTCAGAAACTCCAACACCTTCTCCGCCAGGTCGGGCCCGATGCCCGGGAGGGCGAGGAGGGCCTCCTTGCCCCTTTTCGCCACCTCCTCAATGGGGGTGTCCAGGTCGTAGAGGGTACGGGCCGCCTGGTAGTAGGCCCGGACCCGGAAGGGGTTGTCCCCCAAGAACTCGCTCATGAGCCCGATCTCCTCAAAGAGGCGGGCAAGCTCCTGGTTTCGCATGCCCTCACTATACGGGTATACTGAAACCCCATGCCCAGGCCGGACCGGTTCCGTAAAAGGGTGGTGGCCCTACTAAGGGAGGCGGGGCGCCCCCTCCACTACACCGAGGTGGGCCGCCTCCTCAAGGAGGAGGGGTTTTGGGCCAGGGTAAAGGAGCCCGAAAAGATCGCCAAGGTGCGGCTTTCCGCCCTCGCCAGGTGGGAGCGAAGCCCCGTGGTGGCCTTAGGGAACGGGCTTTACGCCCTTAGGGAAGAAGCCGGTACGAGCCCAGAACCTTGAGGTAGTTGGCCCTTTCCAAAGCGGCGGGCTCCGCCACCTTCTGGTAGCTCATGACCCCCCGCATCTCCGCCACGCTGGCGTATTCCTTTTCCTCCATGAAGGCCTTTAGCTCGGCCAATACCGTGCGGAAGTGGCCTGGCCCCCTCTCCAGGATGGCCGAGGTCATCATCACCACCTGGGCCCCGGCCAAGAGGCCCTTGGCCGCCTCCTTGCCCGTGTGCACCCCCCCGGTGAGGGCCAGCTCCAGGTCCACCCGCCCGTGGAGGAGGGCGATCCAGTGCAGGCGCAAAAGGGCCTCGTAGGGGCGGGAAAGGGAGAGGGTGGGCACCACGGAAAGGGTTTCCAGGTCAAAGTCCGGCTGGTAGAAACGGTTGAAAAGCACCAGGGCCTTGGCCCCCGTACCCTCCACCCGCTTGGCAAAGTGGGCGAAGGCGGTAAAGGCGTGCCCCACCTTCACCGCCACGGGCACCCGCACCGCCTCCACCACGGCCCGGATGGTGGAAAGGTACATCGCCTCCACCTCCTCCCCGGAGAGGGCGGGGTCCGTGGGGATGTAGTAGAGGTTGAGCTCAATGGCGTCCGCCCCCGCTTCCTCCAAAAGCCGGGCGTACTCCACCCAACCCCCGGGGCTAATCCCGTTGAGGCTTGCGATGATGGGCACGGAAACCCGCTCCTTGGCCCGGGAAAGGAGGTCCAGGTGGCGTTCCGGGGTGAGGCGGTACTCGTGGGCGCGGGGAAAGTAGCTCAGGGCCTCGGCGTAGCTTTCGTGGCCATAGTGGAGGTAGTGGTCCAGCATCTCCTCCTCGAGGGTCACCTGCTCCTCAAAGAGGGAGTGCATGACGATGGCCGCCGCCCCGCCGTCCTCCAACCGCAAAAACCCATCCAGCTTCTCCGTGAGGGGAGAAGCGGAGGCCACCAAAGGGTGGTCCAGCTCCAAGCCTAAATAGGTGGTCCTTAGGTCCATGGCGCCCCCCTAGCTCGCCGGGATGGCCTTCTCGCCCGCAAGCCGCTTTAGCCTTTCCCACCTGGCCCGCACCGCCTCCTCCGCCGCCTTCAAGAAGGCCTCGGCCTCCTCGGGGTGGGTCTGCAGGAGAAGGCGGTAGCGGTTCTCCGCATAGAGGTACTCCCGGAGGGGGAGGGTAGGGGGCTTGGAGTCCAGGATAAGCCCCTCCCCAGGCACATAGCGGAAAAGGGGCCAGTACCCCGAGCGCTCCGCCAGCTTCTGGTGGTCCATGCCCTTGGCCATGTCAATCCCGTGGGCGATGCAGTGGCTGTAGGCGATGAGAAGGGCGGGGCCCTTGTGGGCCTCGGCCTCGAGGAAGGCCCGCACCGTATGGGCATCGTTCGCCCCCATGGCGATCTGGGCCACGTACACGTGGCCGTAGCTCATGGCCATGAAGGCCAGGTCCTTCTTGGGGGTGGGCTTGCCCGCCATGGCGAACTTGGCCACCGCTCCAAGCCCCGTGGCCTTGGAGGCCTGCCCTCCGGTGTTGGAGTAGACCTCCGTGTCCAGGACCAGAACCTTCACGTTGGCCCCCGAGGCCAGCACGTGGTCCAGCCCCCCGTAGCCGATGTCGTAGGCCCAGCCATCCCCGCCCACGATCCAGACGGTGTGAGGGATGAGGGCATCCGCCACCGCCAGGAGGTCCCTGGCCTTGGGGTCTTCTAGCCCTTCAAGCCGCTCCCTGAGGAGGGCCACGTCCTTTCGCCTCTCCTCCACCCCTTCCGGCCCCACCTCGGCGAGAAGCCGCGCCACAAGCTCCTCCCCAAGCACGTGGCGGAACTCGGGCAAAAGCCTCCTGGCGTGCTCCGCCTTCTTGTCCAGAGCCAAACGCATGCCCAGGCCGAACTCGGCGTTGTCCTCAAAGAGGGAGTTGGCCCAGGCGGGGCCCCGGCCCTCCCGGTTCTTGCTCCAGGGCGTGGTGGGGAGGTTGCCGCCGTAGATGGAGCTACACCCCGTGGCGTTGGCCACGATGAGCCGGTCACCGAAGAGCTGGGAAAGAAGCCTCAGGTAAGGGGTTTCCCCGCACCCGGCGCAGGCACCGGGAAACTCAAAAAGGGGCGTGAGGAGCTGCACGTCCTTGACCGTGTGGAGCTTGAGGCCCTGGCGGGGGGGTTCGGGGAGGGAGAGGAAGAAGTCCCAGTGCTCGTTCATGGCCTCCCGCACCTGGAGGCGGGGAGCCATGTTCAAGGCCTTGCGGCTCGGGTTTCGCTTGTCCTTGGCCGGGCAGACCTCCACGCACAAGGAGCACCCGGTGCAGTCGTCCGCGCTAATGGCGAGGACGAACTCCCCGGAAAGCTCCTTCCACATGGCCTTGCGGTGGGGAAAGCCCTGAGGGGCCCCCGCCAAGGCCTCCTCCGGCACCACCTTGGCCCGAACCACGGCGTGGGGGCAGACCAGGACGCACTTGCCGCACTGGACGCAGACCTCTGGGTCCCAGGTGGGGACGAACTCGGCGATCCCCCTCTTCTCGTAGCGGGCGGTGCCCGTGGGGTAGGTGCCGTCCAAGGGGAAGGCGGACACGGGCAAGGCATCTCCCAAGCCCAAGGCGATGGGGCCCAGGACCTCCTTCACAAAGGGAGGCGGGTCCCCCACCATGGGCGGCACCAGGCCCTTTTCCGAGGTGATGCGCCCGGGGATGGGGAGGGGTTCCACCGCCTGGAAGCCCAGCTCCACCGCCTGGAAGTTCTTCTCCAAAACGCTCCTTCCCCGCTTCCCGTAGCTCTTCTCTATGGCCTTCTTGATGCGGGCCTTGGCCTCCTCCTCGGGCAGGACCCCCGAGAGCTTGAAGAAGGCCGCCTGCATGAGGACGTTGATGCGGCCCGGAAGCCCCACCTTGCGGGCGAGCTCGTAGGCGTTCACCACGTAGACCTTGAGGTTTTTGCGAAGGATCTCCTCCTGCACCGGCTTGGGCAGGCGGTCCCAAACCTCCTCCTTGGGGTAGGGGCTGTTGAGGAGCACGGTGGCGCCTTCCTCCGCTATCCCGAGCATGGGGAAGCGTTCCAAAAAGCCCCACTGGTGGATGCCCACGAAGTTGGCCCTCTGGATGAGGTAGGGCTTGTTCAAGGGGTTGGGGCCGAAGCGCAGGTGGCTGATGGTGCGAGAGCCGGACTTCTTGGAATCGTAAACAAAATACCCTTGGGCGTAAAGCGGGGTTTCCTCCCCGATGATCTTGATGGTGTTCTTGTTGGCGGAAACGGTGCCGTCCGCTCCCAGGGCGAAGAACACGGCCCGTACGGAAGCGGGGTCCTCAAAATCCACCTCCGGGTACGGGAGGCTCGTGTGGGACACGTCGTCCTGGATGCCCAGAGTAAAGCCGTGGCGGGGCCTTTCCTCCTTTAGCGCCTCGTAGAGGCCCAGGGCCATGGCCGGGGTGAACTCCTTGGAGGAGAGGCCGTAGCGCCCGCCCACCAGGAGGGGTACCTCTCCCCCCTTGAGGGCGAAGGCTGCCGCCACCTCCTGAAAGAGGGGCTCCCCCACCGCCCCTGGCTCCTTGCCCCGGTCCAAGACGGCCACCCGCTTGGCGCTTGGGGGAATAGCCGCCAAGAAGCCCTGGGCGTGGAAGGGGCGGTAGAGGCGGACCCGCACCATCCCCACCCTTTCCCCCCGCTTGAGGAGGTACGCCACCGCCTCCTCCACCGCCAAGGAAGCGGAGCCCATGACCACCACCACCCGCTCCGCCTCGGGGTGGCCGAAGTACTCGTAGGGCGCATAGCGCCGCCCCGTAATCTCGGCGAACCGGGCCATGGTGCTCTCCACCACCTCCGGGAAGCGGAGGTAGAGGGGGTTGATGGCCTCGCGGTTTTGGAAGTAGTGGTCCGGGTTTTGCGCCGTGCCCCTTATGACCGGGGCCTCCGGGGTCAGGGCCCGTTTGCGGAAGGCCTCGAGGGCGGAGAAGGGAAAGAGCGCCTTGAGTTCTTTGTCGGAGAGGGGCAGGATCTTCTGCACCTCGTGGGAGGTGCGGAAGCCGTCCATGGCGTGCAGGACGGGGAGGCTGGCCTGAAGGGCCACGGCATGGGCCATGGCCGCCAGGTCCTGGGCCGCCTGGACCGACTCGGACACCAAAATCCCCCATCCCGTGGGGCGCACGGCGTAAAGGTCCTGGTGGTCCCCGAAGATGGAAAGGGCGTGGGTGGCGAGGGCCCGAGCGGCCACGTGGATGACCCCAGGCAAGGCCTGCCCGGCGATCTTGTACATGTCGGGGATCATGAGGAGAAGGCCCTGGCTTGCGGTGAAGGTGGTGGCCAGAGTGCCCTCCTGCAAGGCCCCGTGCAAGGCCCCCGCCGCACCCCCTTCGGACTGCATCTCCACCACCCTCGGCACCAGGCCGAAGAGGTTGGGCTCCCCCTTGGCCGCCCACTCGTCCGCGAGCTCGGCCATGGGGCTTGAGGGGGTGATGGGGTAGATGGCGATGACCTCGGAAAGGCGGTAGGCTACCCGGGCCACCGCCTCGTTCCCGTCCACGGTGATGGGACGCATAGGCTTCACCTCGCCCTTACCTTAGCCCTGGAAGGGGGTGAGGAATGTCCCGCCCCCCTTCCCTTAGAATGGGGCCATGCCGCCTCTCTTGCGCTACGCTTTGGCCCTCTTGTGGGTGGGCTTTGCGGTCTTCCTCGAGGCCTACCGCCCACCCCTCCTCCTCCTCGCCGGCCTCACCCTCCTCCTCGGCCGCCCCCGGTCCTGCCCCCGGGCTTGACGGGAAGGCCAAAGGGGAAAAGACTTGGGGCGTGGACGCCTTTCAGAAGAACCTAGAAAAGCTCGCCGAACTGGCCATCCGGGTGGGGCTAAACCTGGAAAGGGGGCAGGAAATCATCGCCACGGCCCCCATTGAGGCCCTGGACTTCGTGCGCCTCCTAGCGGAAAAGGCCTACCGGGAGGGGGCGAGCCTCTTCACCGTGATCTATGGGGACAACGCCCTCTCCCGCAAGCGCCTCTCCCTCGCCCCCGAGGAGGGCTTAGAGAAGGCCCCCGCCTGGCTCTACGAGGGCATGGCCAAGGCCTTCCGGGAAGGGGCGGCGCGGCTTGCCGTTTCCGGCAACGACCCCAAGGCCCTGGAAGGCCTTCCCCCCGAGCGCATCGGGAAGGCGCAACAGGCCAACGCCCGGGCCTACAAGCCGGCCCTGGAGGCCATCACGGAGTTCGTCACCAACTGGACCATCGTGCCCTACGCCCACCCGGGCTGGGCCAAGGCGGTCTTCCCCCACCTTCCCGAGGAGGAGGCGGTGGGAAAGCTCTGGGAGGCCATCTTCCAGGCCACCCGGGTGGACCGGGAAGACCCCGTGGCCGCCTGGGAGGCCCACAACCGCTTCCTGCACGAGAAGGTGGCCTACCTAAACGCAAAGCGCTTCCACGCCCTCCACTTCCGGGGACCGGGCACGGACCTGGTGGTGGGCCTGGCCGAGGGGCACCTTTGGCAAGGAGGCGCCACGCCCACGAAGAAAGGGCGGCTTTGCAACCCCAACCTGCCCACGGAGGAGGTCTTCACCGCCCCCCACCGGGAGCGGGTGGAAGGGGTGGTGCGGGCCTCGAGGCCCCTCGCCCTGGGGGGCACCCTGGTGGAGGGCATCTGGGCCCGGTTTGAAAGGGGCGTGGCCGTGGAGGTGGGGGCGGCGAAGGGGGAGGAGGTGTTGAAAAGGGTCCTGGACACGGACGAGGGGGCAAGGCGCCTCGGGGAGGTGGCCCTGGTGGCGGCCGACAACCCCATCGCCAAGACGGGCCTGGTCTTCTTTGACACCCTCTTTGACGAGAACGCCGCAAGCCACATCGCCTTCGGCCAAGCCTATGCGGAGAACCTCGAGGGCCGTCCCTCCGGGGAGGAATTCCGGAAACGGGGCGGCAACGAGAGCCTGGTGCACATTGACTGGATGATCGGCTCGGAGGAGGTGGACGTGGACGGCCTCCTGGAGGACGGCACCCGCATACCCCTCATGCGGCGGGGGGTCTGGGTGGTTTAGGCGGCCAAGCGTTTCCCTGCCCCCCAAGGGGGGCAGGGTTTGTTCTTTTTATCACGATACTTTGCGCTTGTGCTTTTGCTCTCCCCCTAAACCGCCGCCAAGGCCTCCAGAAAAAGCGCCTCCAAATCCCCCGGGTCCTCCAGGCCCACGGAAACCCGCACCAGGCCCGGGGTCACCCCCGCCTCCAGGCGGGCCTCCTCCTTTAGGCGGCTATGGGTGGTGGTCCAGGGGTGGACGAGGAGGGTGCGGGCATCCCCCAGGTTCGGGGCCTTGAGGAGGCGGATGGCCTTGAGGAAGCGGCTTGCCGCCTCGAGGCTTCCCAGGTCCAGGGTGAAGATGCCGCCCCCGGCGGCCAGGTACTTCTTGGCATAGGGGTAAGCGGGGTCCTCGGGAAGCCCGGGGTAGCGGAGGGCCTTCACCTTGGGGTGGGCCCGGAGGGTTTCCGCTAGCCTGAGGGCGGTTTCGCTCATGCGCCGCACCCTCAAGGCCACGGTCTCCAGGCCCTGGAAAAGGAGGTAGGCGTGGAAGGGGGAAAGGGCCATGCCCGCCAGGGATAGCCCCAGGGTGCGCACCCTTTCCGGGAAGCACTTGGGCCCCAGGGCCTCCCAGGGCACCTGTCCCTTGAGGTCGGGCTCCAGGAACTGGGGAAAGCGCCCCCATAGGGCCGTCTCCCGGGAAAGCACCGCCCCGCCCAGGACCGAGCCGTGGCCCGAGGCCCACTTGGTGAGGCTTTGCACCACCACGTGGGCCCCCCAGCGGAGGGGTTTGGCGAGCGCCCCGGCAGCGCCAAAGGTGTTGTCCACGACCAAGGCCACGCCCTTCTCCTCCGCCAGGTGGGCCAGGGCCTCGAGGTCCGGCACCAGGAGGGCAGGGTTGGCCATGATCTCCACGAAGAGCACCCGGCTTCGCTCGCTAAGGGCCTCCCGCACCGCCTCCGGGCTAGGGTCCACGTAGCGCACCCGCACGCCCCAGGGGGCCAAGACCTGGTTGAAGAGCCCGATGGTCTGGCCGAAAAGCCCCTTGGCCGCCACCACCTCGTCCCCGGGGCGGACCAGGGCCAGTAAGGCGGCGAAGGTGGCCGCCTGGCCTGAGGCCAAGGCCACGGCCTCCATAGCCCCTTCCAAAGCCCTTAGCCTCTCCTCCAGGGCGCGGGCGGTGGGGTCCTTCTGCCGGGCGTAGACGTACCCTTCCCCCGTGGCGAAGCGCTCCTGCCCCTCCTCCAGGGTCTTGAAGCCGTAAGCGGCCACGGCGTAGATGGGAAGGCCCACCGCCCCATAAGGGTCTTCCGGCAGGCCCGCCAGGACCGCTAGGGTTTCGTACTCCATGGCCACCTCCTAGCGCACCAGGAGCACGGGGCAAGGAGCCTCGGCCACCACCTTCTGGCTCTGGCTTCCCAGGAAGAGGCTCCCCAAGGCCCCAAGCCCCCGGGTGCCCATGACGATAAGGTCCGCCTTCTCCCCTATGGCCGCTTGGAGGATGGCGCTGGCAGGCTCCCCTTCCAGGAGGAGGCCTTCCTCCCTGGAAACCCCGGCCAGGCTCACCCCCTCCGCCAGGACCTTCTCCGCCCGCTCCAGGCGGCGCTTCAGGGCCTCCTCAAAAAAGGGCTCGCCCAGGTAGTCAGGCACGGGCTCGTAGGCGTGAACCACCAAAAGCCGGGCCCCGTGGGCCTTGGCCTCGGCCTTGGCCACCTCCGCCGCCCGCTTGGCGTGCTCCGAGCCGTCGTAGGCGAGAAGGATGGTCTTGAACATGCCTAAAGCTTACCCCACTAGGCCTGGGGGCGGCGCTCGGCGGGAAGCTCCACCTTGCGGCCGCAACGGCAGGTTTCCCCCTCCATGCGGAAGACGGTGCCGTCCGCCTTGGGGTAAAGCCAGAGCGCCCCGCAGTCGGGGCAACGCACCTCGGCCACCAGGGTGCGGATCTCCTCGGGGGAGAAGCGGTAGACCTCCCCGCACCAGTGGCAGACCACCTCCGCACCCCCCTCCTTGACGATCATGTCCTCCCTTTCCTCAGGGGTGAAGAAGACCAGGGCCTCCAGGGCCTTTTCCCGGTTGCAACGGCACCGGAAGCGGGCAGGGATCTCGTCCGCCAGGAAGCCCAAGGCCCTAAGGTCCGTGCGGGCGAAGCCAAGCCCGGCGAGGAGCACCTCCAAGGTGCCCTCCAGGCCCTTCTCCCGAAGCAGAGGGGTGAGGCCCGGGATGCCCGCAAGGTTGGCCTCGAGGCGGCCTATCGCCTCCTCCGAAGCCCCCGGCATCACCTGCACCGCCACGCCCCCCGCCACCTCCACCTCCCCTTCCCCCTTCACCCGCACACCCAGGAGCACCGCGGAGGGGATCTGCTCCGACTGCCAGAGGTAGTGGGCCAGGTCCTCGGCGATCTCCCCGGAAACCAGGGGCACGGTGCTGGTGTAGACCTCCCCATTGGGGAGGCTCCGGTCCACCCGCAAAACCCCGGCCCCCAGAAGCTCGCCCACGTTGAGCTTGCCGTCCTGCCGCAAGGGAACCTCCGCCCTGGGGTTCTGCACGTACCCCCGCACGTTTCCCAGGGCATCCGCCTCCACCACAAGCCCCCCCAAGGGCCCCGTCCCCTCCATGCGCAAGGTGATGCGCTCCTTAGGGGTTTTAAGGAGGAGCTGGGCCAGGAGGAGGGCCCCGGTCATGGCCCGGCCCAAGGCGGCAGTGGCCGTGGGGGAAAGGCCGTGGCGGCGCCGCGCTTCCTCCACGATGTCCGTGGTCTCCGCCGCCACCACCCGCAGGTTCCCCTCGCCGGCCAAACCCCGAAGAATCCTTCCCATACCCCGCCATTATGCCACGGGACCTATAATCCTCCTTATGGGCCTTGTCCTCTACGATACGTTAAGGCGGCAAAAGGTGCCCTTTGAACCCGCCACCCCCGGGCACGTGGGCATCTACGTCTGCGGTCCCACGGTCTACTCCGACCCCCACCTGGGCCACGCCCGGGGACCGGTGGTCTACGATGTTCTCCGCCGCTACTTCCTCCACAAGGGCTACAAGGTGCGCTTTGTATCCAACATCACCGACGTGGGCCACCTCACGGACGACGCCGACCAGGGGGAGGACAAGATTGAGAAGAGGGCCAAGCTGGAAAGGCTAGAGCCCATGGAGGTGGCGGAGAAGTACATGTGGAGCTATTTTGACGCCATCCAGGCCCTAAACGTCCTCCGCCCCTCCATCGCCCCTCGGGCAAGCGGCCACATCCCCGAACAGATTGAGCTCACCGAGCGGCTTCTTAGGCTTGGCTACGCCTACGAGCGGAACGGAAGCGTCTACTTCCGCGTGCGGGCCTTCCCCGAGTACGGGAAGCTTTCCGGTAAGCGCCTGGAGGAGCTCAGGGCCGGCGCCCGGGTGGAGGTGCGGGAGGAGAAGGAAGACCCTTTGGACTTCGCCCTTTGGAAGCGGGCCGAGCCCGGGCACATCATGCGCTGGAAGAGCCCCTGGGGGGAAGGCTACCCGGGGTGGCACATTGAGTGCACCGCCATGAGCCTCAAGTACCTGGGGGAAGGGTTTGACCTCCACGCCGGGGGCATTGACCTGCAGTTCCCCCACCACGAGTGCGAGATCGCCCAGGCGGAGGCGGCGGGCTACCGCTTCGCCCGGCACTGGATGCACCACAACCACGTCCTCCTAGAGGGCGAGAAGATGGCCAAGAGCACGGGGAACCTGGTCCTACTCCACGACCTCCTGAAGGCCCACGAGCCCATGGCCCTCCGCTTCTACCTCCTGCAGACCCACTACCGGAGCCCCATGGACTTCACCTGGGAGGGCCTGGAGAGCGCCAAGCGGGGCTACGCCCGCCTCCTCCAGGCCTACCGGGAGGTGCGCCAAAGGCGGAAGACCGCTTCCCCTGGCTCCACCCCCGGGCTGGAGCGGGCACTAGACGACCTGGAAAGGGCCTTCTTCCAGGCCATTGAGGACGACCTCGCTACCCCCGAGGCCCTCGCCGCCTTCTTCACCTTCCTGCCCGAGCTCAACCGCCTCCTGCCCGAGGCCAAGGGGGATAGCCTGGCCCGCGCCGAAGCCCTCTTCCACACCCTAGGGGAAGGCATCCTGGGGCTTTTCCCCCAACGGGTCTTGGAGGACCGGCTTTCCGGGCCCCTTCTGGAAGGGCTCATCGCCCTCCTCCTGGAGCTACGGGAGGAGGCCAGAAGGGCCAAGGACTACGCCCAAAGCGACCGCATCCGCGAGCGGCTAAAGGAGCTTGGGGTCATCGTGGAGGACACCAAGGAGGGCCCCAAGTGGCGGCTTGAGCTCATCTAAAAAGCCCCCGGGATACCCCGGGGGCCAAGAGCCTAGGAGGCTAGCGGGGGATGGGGTAGCCCTCGGCCTCGAGGACCGCCCCCGCAATCTCCCGCCTCAAAGAAATGAAATCCACCGCTGGGCGCTTTGTAAGCCGGCGCACAGCTGAGAGGATGAAGCTTTGCTCATCCCCCTGGGCTAACCGAGGCACCACCTGGCTGGCTCGCATCTGCGCCCGGTCTGCCGCCTGATAGAGGTAGAGCCTGGCCATCTTTTCTGCCACTCCACCAAGCCTACGGGCCCGCAACAAGGCACTTTCTGCAGCATAGATGTCAATGAGGAGATCGGCAGCAGCGGCAAGGAGCTCCTCCTCCTCCTCTAGTCTCTGCTGGAAACGCATCGCTCCGAGGCCCGAAAGCATGAGGGCGAGCTTCTTCAAGTTTTGGATCAAGGCCGCTTCTTGGTCTTCAGGTTCCTCAAAGCTGGGGGACATGAGCTCATCCTGAAGCTTAGTAGCCGCCTGAACCAGGGGCAACTCCCCCTTCATGGCCCGCCGTAGGAGCATCCCTGGGATGAGAAGCCGGTTGATCTCGTTGGTCCCTTCAAAAATACGGTTGATACGGGCATCCCGGTAAGCCCGTTCTATGGGGTACTCCTGGGAGTAGCCGTAACCCCCGTGAATCTGGACCCCTTCATCCACAGCGTAGGCCAAGACCTCCGAGCCAAGCACCTTGATGATGCTAGCCTCTATTGCGTACTCCTCAATACCTGCCATTACCGCTTCCGGGCCCTTCTTGTCACCGATGGCCTCATCAATGAGGCCCATGGTGCGGTAAACGGCACTTTCCCCGGCAAAGGCCCGCGTCGCCATCTCGGCCAATTTCTCCTGGATCAGGCCGAACTGGGCGATGGGCTTACCAAACTGAACCCGCTCCTTGGCGTACTTGGTGGAAATCTCTAAAGCGAGTTTAGCCCCACCAATGGAGCCCGCACCCAGCTTGTAACGCCCGACGTTCAAGATGTTGAAAGCGATCTTGTGCCCCTTGCCAATCTCTCCCAGCACGTTCTCCACGGGCACCTTGACGTCTTCCAAGATCACTTGCCTGGTGGAGGAGGACTTAATCCCCATCTTCTTCTCTTCAGGGCCCACCTTCACCCCGAAGCCCCGCTCCACGATGAAAGCGGTGAACTTCTCCCCATCCACCTTGGCGAACACGATGAAGACGTCAGCGAAGCCGGCATTGGAGATCCATTGCTTCACACCGTTGAGAATGTAGTACTTCCCATCCTCCGAAAGGGTGGCCCGGGTCTTCCCTGAAAGCGCATCGGAGCCGGCCCCAGGTTCGGTAAGGCAATAAGCGCCCACCCATTCCCCCGTCACCATCTTCGGCAAATACTTTTGCTTCTGTGCTTCGTTGCCAAAGTAGATGATGGGAAGCATGGCCAAAGTGGTGTGGGCTCCGTGTGTAACGGCAAAACCTCCTAATCCCGCGAGATTTTCAGCAATAACCGTGGAAACTGTCTTAGGAAGGTCCAGGCCCCCGTACGCTTCAGGCGTTTCAGCACCCAAAAGGCCCAACTCCCCCGCCTTGCGGAGCAAATCGCGGTTCAGCTCCAGCTCACCATGCTCCAAGCGCTCCAAAAGAGGGAGCACTTCCCGCTCCGCAAACGTACGGGTTGTCTTGGCAATTTCGCGAATCGTGGAGTCAAAGTCCTCTGGGGTGTAAATGCGCTCCGGAGCCTCCAAAAGCCAGCCGCCGCCTTTCTGCCAAAGCTTCTTCTCTTCTACCATACTCCCCTCCTTCTACGCCGGGTACACCTCAAAAACACCAGCAGCCCCCATGCCGCCGCCGATGCACATGGTCACAAGACCATACCCCCCACCGCGCCGGGAAAGCTCGGAAATAAGCTGCGCCGTGAGCTTAGCCCCCGTGGCCCCCAAGGGGTGGCCGAGAGCGATGGCCCCCCCGTTCACGTTGGTCTTCTCCTCCGGCATCCCCAAGCTCCGCATCACCGCCAAAACCTGGGCGGCAAAAGCTTCGTTGAACTCTATGAGGTCAATCTGATCCAGGGTAAGGCCCGCCCGCTGAAGGGCCTTGGGGATAGCCTTCACCGGTCCAATGCCCATGATGTCGGGCTCCACACCGGCCACGGCGAAGCTGACGAAGCGGGCCAAGGGTTTTAGGCCTAGAGCCTCCGCCTTCTCCCGGCTCATGACAACGACCGCCGCCGCCCCATCGGAGTAGGGACTGGCGTTCCCTGCGGTCACCGTGCCCCCCTTCTTGAAGGCGGGGCGGAGCTTGGCCAGGGCCTCGAGAGTGGTGTCCGGACGAACAGTTTCGTCTTTCTCCACGACCGTTTCCTCTACCACCTTCTTGGTGCCCTGGAAAGTCACTTTGGGTACGCGAATGGGAACGATCTCGGTGAACTTCCCCTCCCGCTGGGCTTTGGCTGCCAGCTGGTGGCTTCTATACGCCCACTTGTCCTGGTCTTCCCGGGATATGCCAAAGCGCTCCGCTACCCGCTCGGCGGTGTAACCCATGCCGATGTACGTGGAGTACGCCTCTGGACTCCAGGTATCGGGGGTAAGCTCAGGGTGCAAGCGGGTTACAAACCCAGACATGGGCACCTGACTCATCACCTCCACGCCACCCGCAAGCACCCCATCCGCCATCCCTGTCATTACAGCTTGAGCCGCCATGGCAATGGTCTGCAGACCCGAAGAGCAAAAACGGTTAACAGTGGCACCCGATACCTCTATTGGGAAGCCAGCCCTCAAAAGAGCCAACCGTGCGATGTTTAGCCCCTGTCCCGCTTCTGGAACCGCACAACCCCAAAGGACATCCTCCAGCTCCCGTGGATCCAAGCCAATGCGCTCCACAGCCCCGCGCATCACCTGTGCAGAAAGATCCACTGGGTGCAGATTCGCAAAAGCGCCGTCCCGCTTTCCCCGCCCAACCGGGCTCCTCACCGCACTGACAATGACTGCCTCACGCATTTTCCATCCCCCTAGCGCCACCTTAGTTCCGCAGCGGCTTGCCCGTCTTCAAAGTGTAGGCAATCCGCTCCTGCGTTTTCCGCGTGCCCAACAGCCGGACAAAAGCCTCGCGCTCCAGCTCCAGCAAGAAGTCTTCCGTCACCTCACGTCGCGGTCCACCTCCACCCGAAAGAACCCACGCAATTTCCTGGCCAATTTTGACCTCGTGGTCGGTGATCTCCCCTGCCTCCCGGAATTGCCAAACGGCGTACTTTAAGTTGCCCAAGGCCTCATCGCCCAGAACTGTGATTTTGGAAGGAAGGGGAGGACGGTAATCCACAGCAAGCTCCAGCACCTTCCGCTTCGCGTCTGCGATGAGGAAGTCACGGTTCATCGTTATGCCATCGCGATCCCGGAGGAAGCCGAGCTTCTTGGCCTCGAGAGCACTTGTGGCCACCTTAGCCGTGGCGATAAGCTCAAATGCCCGACGCACACCCTCAAACAAGTCCGCCTGGGCGAAGCCAGAAAGTTCCCTCGTGAAGCGCAGGAGCATCTCCTTGGTGCCCCCACCTGCGGGCAACAAGCCGACCCCAGCCTCTACAAGGCCGGTATACAGTTCGGCATGCGCCTGCACATGGTCTGCATGGAGCATGAACTCAGCTCCCCCACCCAAGGTCAGACCGAAGGGGGCCACCACAACCGGGAACGGAGCGTACCGAATCGCCTTAGTGGCCTGTTGGAAAAAGTATGTGGCGCGCTTGAGCTCAGCCCAATCTCCCTCCTGAGCTAAGGACAGAATGAGGGCGAGGTTCGCTCCTGCTGAAAAGGCCCGGGGGTCCTCATTACCAATGACCAATCCTAGGTAATCCCCCGCTTCCACCGTTCTCAGCGCCTTCTCCAGGGTTCGGAGGACCCCTTCCCCGATGGCATTCATCTTGCTGTGGAACTCCAGCAAGAGCACCCCGTCGCCCAGGTCCAAGATGGAAGCTTCGGAAGTAGAATGCAGGACCCTCCCCTCCCGCTTGAGAGGCTTCAGTTGAATGATGTCGGGACGGCTTGGAAGGGGGTGGTATACGCCATCAAAGCCCAGGAAGGTCCCGTTGAGATAGAAGCGCTCATGCCCCCGAATCCAGTCGGGTTCCTCAAGCCCAAACTCCCGGAAAACCTGGCGCACGTAATCCAACCCCAGGGCATCCATGTTCTTAAAGGGCCCTTCTTCCCACCCAAAGCCCCACTCCAAGGCCTGGTCCACCCCTACAAGGTCATAGGCGATGTCGGGGGCCTTTGAAATGGTGTAGTGGGCCGTCAAGGCAAAGAGCTCTTTCAAAAAGGCACCGTACTTTCCGGGTAGTTGCTGAGCTCCCCGAAGCCGTTCCTCCAAGGGTTTATCCTTCAAGGCACTCAGCTCCGGAAGCTCTAGCTTCTGGCGTGGGCGGTACTCGAGGGTGGCGTAATCCAGGGTATAACGTTCCCCATCTACTTTCTTGTAGAAACCTGCCCCTGTCTTATCGCCTAAAAGCCCCCGCTCAACAAGCTGATAAAACCACTCTGGGAGCTTAAAGTCCTCTCCTGTAGCCTCTGCAAGCTCTTCCGCCACCAGCTTCAGTACGTCCAACCCCGTAAGGTCTGCCGTACGGAAGGTAGCCGAATTAGGACGCCCCAAGAGGGAGCCCGTGAGGGCATCCACCTCGTCAATGGTCAGGCCGTGCTTTTCCATAAGCCGCATGGCCTGCACCATTCCATACACGCCCAACCGGTTGGCGATAAATCCCGGGCTATCCTTGGCTAGAACCACACCCTTACCCAGGATACGTTCGCCAAAACGCCGCATCGCTGCCACAACATCCGAGTCCGTCTCGGGTGTTGGAATGATCTCCAATAGGTGGAGGTACCGGGGCGGGTTAAAGAAGTGGGTCCCCAAGAAGCGGCGCTTAAATCCTTCCGAGCGACCCTCCAACAAAACCCGCATCGGGATGCTGCTGGTGTTCGAACTAACAATAGCATCCGGATGCAGCACGGATTCCAGCCGGGCATAAAGGGCCCGTTTTGGCTCCACCTTTTCCACAATTGCTTCCACTACCCAGTCACAATCCTTCAGTTTGTCTAGGTCATCCTCAATATTGCCCACATCAATGTAGCTTGCCAAATCCTTATCCATGAACGCAGGAAACTTGGACTTCAGAGCACGCTCCAGACCCTGCTTAGCAGGACCATTACGGTCATCCTGACCGGGTATATCCAGGAGCACCACTGGGATGCCTGCGCTAATAACCAACGCAGCAATCCCACTGCCCATGGTTCCAGCCCCTATGACCCCAACCTTTTTGATCCGACGCATCTTTTCCTCCCCAAACTTATACTCGGTCAAAGTTTAATGCCAAAGGCATCTGCCGTCAAGATGTATCCTACTCCCTATCGCACCTCACTTACCCGGTCGCTCCTTACAAAGCTCCAGAAACGCGCGCCTTAGCTCCCGCACCTCCTCACGCAAGGCTCCCAACTCCTTCTCTACTTGTCCTAGCCGGCTCTCCAACGAGCTTTGCCGCATCTGCCGGCGCATGTACCATTCCGCCACCAGGCGCATGCTCGGATCCTCCATCAACCAGCGCATGAAAGCATCGGCTAGCGTCTCACGGCGTCCAGGGGGACCGTGATCCTTGCCATAAAGAAGATGCCGCTCTATGAGTTCCGGGATCTTGGGGTTCAACGGCCCACCGCTTTGCCTGTAAAAGGCCCGTATACGCTCCTCCATGCTCAAATCGCTCTTTCCCATTCAACACCCCCTAAATGCGCTGCCGCACAACCTTATACGCCAGGTACCCTGAAAGGATCAGGCCACCCCAAAGCCCCAACTGCCCCGCAAACCGCACAAGGAAGGGGTCGCGGGAGGAATCCCCACCAAACGCCAGGAGAATGGATCCCCCGAGAAAGAGCCCGCTCGCTAACATACCCAACGAGAGCCGGTTAACCAACCGGGACATCAGACGCTCTTGATCGTGGGCCAGCCTCCCTTCAAGAACCAATCTAAACTCATTCCAGGCTAAGTTTTCCAAAATCTCCTTAACCCTTCGGGGAAGCGTGGCTAAAAACTCCAACCCTTCTGCCAAAAAGCTCGCATTGGTGCGATAATTGAACCGGCGCTTAAGCCAGCTCTCTATAATCCGTATGTCCGCAGACTCCACTACATGATGGAAGCTAATCTCCGGGCAAAGCCAACGCGCTGTACCTTCTGCCGCGGACCATCCTTTTGCCCACAAGGCAAGACCCGAGGGGATGCGGCAATGATTTTGGAAGGCGATTTTTATAGACCGTATAAGAAAATCGCCCCAATTTCGCAGGCTACCCTGCTCCGTGTTGACGTAATGGATGCCCAGAGCCCGAAGCTGATCCCGCAGCCTCCCCCGATCCGTAAAGGCTGTGGGTTCGTAAACCTCCATGATCGTTTCGGCAGCGTCCTTTGCTTGGCCCGACCGCACATGAAGCAACGTGCGAAAAATCGCCTCTATATGGGTAGCGTCCATGCGACCCATCATTCCCCAATCAATGATGTAGCACTTGCGGTTATGCCGGTGTATCATCAGGTTCCCCCCATGGGGATCCGCGTGATATAAGCCCTCAAGGAAGGTTTTAATGTAAATGTGGGCTAGGTCCAACATGATCTCAAGACGCTCTTCAAAAGTAAAGAAATCTACCGGAAAATCTTTTAGGTTCCAACCGTCTACAAACTCCATTACGAGCACTCGTTGGGTTGCCAAGTACACCTCTGGAACAGCCAAGGTGGCGAATTCTTCCGCCATCCGGCGCCCCTCTTCGGTATTGCGCGCCTCAAGACGCATGTCTAGCTCTGACATGGCGCTAGAATAATAGTCCTCCAATATACCGGGCAAATCCAACGAAGCAGCAATGGGAGGAGGCAAAAGTCGTTGAACCCGGGACGCGATCCGCTTTATCACGCCAATGTCGGTTTGGAACAACAGGTCCACCAACGGGCGCACCACCTTAACCGCACAAGCACGCCCATCCCGCAACTCCGCCCGATACACTTGAGCCACAGAAGCAGACGCAAGGGGTTGGGGATCAATCCAGTTAAACGTTTCCAATCCCTCGGGAAGTTCCTCCTCCAAAACCAAAGCGATGTAGGGAAAGGCCATGGGAGGAACCTCGTCTAGGAGAGTTTTAAGCTCGTCCGTAAATGGGTCGGGAAAGAGCTCCTGCCGGGTAACCAACACCTGACCCAATTTGATGTACGTGGGCCCAAGCTCCTGAAACGCTTGCTTTACCCGACGCCCTAGTGCCCGCCATCCTTCCTCAGACCGCGGTAGGCCTCCCGCAAGAAGCTGGGACAATCCATAACGGGCCATGGTGCTTACCACAGCTCGCATGCGGGCACGAGGCGTGATCGTCTTCGCCTTAGCCTCTAGTTCCTGCTTCAGCCGCCTGCGCTCCTCCTCCGATAAGCGGTACCGTCGCACCGAGTCCACCATCGCAATCCCCCCCTACTTCAACACCGCCGCAAGCCGGAACTCTGCCCCCTTCGCGCCCAGCAGGAAACCCCCCCGTTGCGCCAAACCGAAACGGAGCTCTGCTCCTGGCAACTCCACCCCCAGCCTAAAACCTAGCGAGAAGCCCGAAGGACCCCCAATTCCTAGCTCCACCCCCAAAGGCACCCGGGTGAACAACCGGTACGAGGCGCCCACACCTAGCCGCCACCCCTCGTCCAGGAAACCCCCAAATACCCCACGTGCCCGAGCCAAAAGGAACAAAGGCTCCCCCTGACCAAGGAAAATAGGATAATACGCATAGGCATCTATTTCTGTGGGCAAAGATAAAGATCCAGCCGTCTGAGTCGTTTGCGAAGCGCAACTCACCTGGCTATTGCCTGTACCATTGCGAAGGCATTCCACAATGTCCAAGGCCGCTGCATCGGTGGCCTGCACGCTTACCGTTCTACGTTCCCCAGTATAGCTGAGTTGACCCAAAACGCGGAAGCGAATTCCTGCCCCTACAGTAGGCAAGCGGGTTCGAACGCCAAAACCGAGCTGATACCCAAACCCCCCGCCACCCTCCACCGCCTCGAGGCTTGCGACCCCATCGTAACCGTTGGCATCGTAGTAAAGACTACCGCCTAGACCAGCCTGGCCCAGGAAGCGGGCGTAAAGCACCGATAGCTCCGCACCAGCCACCACCAGTCCATCCAAGAGCGGTAAGGCCGCCTGAAGCGTCAGCCGATCAAATACCACACCTGTGCCTTGGGTGCCATCCAAAACGAGCACATCACCCGGTTGCGCTCCATCCTGTGCCAGGGAAACTAAATCTTTTCCAATATTAAGCCGACCTCGAGCTTCAATCCCGTAGGAAAGTCCAAGGCTAAAGGCCGCGGAACCCGTTAGCGGGTCTACGCCAAAAGGCCAGGCCACAGCAAACACCTGGCCCAGGCCACGCAACGTAGCCACCGAATCCGAACCCCTGGGTACCTTAGCTGCCAAGAGGAGGATGTCCGTGGGTTGGGGGTCCCGCAACAGGGCAGCCACGTTTATTAAGTCGGCAAGGGTCAGGGTGTTGTTGTCCACATCCAACCCCAGGCTCGGAAGCCCGATCTCCAAGCCTCCCTCCAAGGGAAGAGCCTGGGGACCTTCCGGGTACAAGGCAGGCTGACCAAAGGCACCCGACCCTAAAATCAAGCAAACGCTCGCAACCAAGCCAACACGGCGCATCCCTCACCTCCCGATCCGCAACCTCGCTGTACCCTTAGCAAAAATGCGTAGCTGATCTTGTGCCTTAAACCGGAAGACCCCCTGGCTACCCGCAGGCCCCTGCAGGTGCAAGCGTGCCGCCACGTGAACGTTCTCTTGACCCAGAAGCCCCAAGAACCGCCTAGCCTCCTCCTGAGGCAGCTCAACCGCAATCCTCTTACGAACTGCACCCTGTGAACGCCCATCCGCGTCTACCTGAGGAGCAGGTATGGGATCGGATACCGTATAGACGAAATCCCCGGGCAAAGGCGTGTCAAACCGAGGCTCGTTCCCCGATCCGGCCCACAGGGTGACGCCCAAGACCTCTGTGGGAAGCTCAGATTCCAACTCCAGGGTAAGCCCAAGCGTTTCTGTATACCGTTGGAGCTCCTCCACAGTAGCTGCGGGAAGCGCTCCTAGTGGTGAGGCAAGTGCCTTTGTGGTAACAACAAAAGGGCCTGAAGACTTAGCCCCGAAGGGGGCTAACACCCGTGCCTGGCTAACAACTTGCCTAATGTTGCAGCCTAACACGCTGCAGCCTTCCTGCGCAACATACCTCAGGAGGTCCTCCAGATCCGCCAATGGCGTCAACCTAAGGTCTACGCGCACCTCCCCCGAGAACACAGCCACGCCCAAGGCATTGAGCAAAGCGCTCGCCTCAGCCACCACCTCCACCGGTTGCCCTGTGTTAAAGCGGAATTCCGTGCTCCCACCGTTAACTGCCATCAAATTTCCCGTGCACTTGCTGCTTGCTCCCTGCGTACACACAGCGATATCCCTGGCCCGTACGTACCCTCTAGGCAGGGTAAGCGTAAGCGTTTGGAAAAGATACGCCTCGGGAAGTTGCGCCTGTTGCAGCAGGCTTTGCAAGGCAGCATTCACGCCACTAATCCGGGGAAGCGTAATCTCCTTCCTAACCTCCCGATTAAGCTCTAGCGCAGAAACGAAAAACTGTAAGCCAAAATCGGGAACACCTATCTCCAAGGCCATATCCCCTTGCTGGATACGGCCTCTTGCCTGACCCCCGCTTACCGTAAACAGGCGGACGTTAGGGCTTTCACCAAAAAGAAGATCGTAGAGATCCCACACGTCCAGCTGAATCCTCGCCAGAGGGATATCCCGGTACTCTGGCGTGAGTGGAGTTTCGGGGGCTAGATTCCTCCTAGCCTGCTCGGGACTCGGAAGGCCACACGCTCCCAACAACACACCCAATAGCGCCCAAACGTAGGCACGCCACCCCTTCACGATCCACCTCCACTCCCAGCCTCATCGCGCAACACCCGCCGAAGAACCTTTCCAACCAAGCTCTTCGGCAACTCCTCTCGGAACTCCCATATTCTGGGCACCTTGTAGGCAGCCAAATGTTTGCGGCAGAATGCTTCCAAATCCTCCTCCGTAACCTGCCCACGCGCTTCTGGCTTCAAGACCACGAAGGCTTTGACCGTCTCCCCCCGGTAAGGATCAGGCACCCCCACAACCGCGGCCTCTAAGACACCCGGGTGCATATAGAGAACTTCCTCTACTTCCCTGGGATAAATGTTGTACCCTCCGGCAATGATTAGATCCTTTTTGCGGTCTACAATGTAAAAATAACCCTCTTCGTCCATCCGGGCCATATCCCCCGTATAAAGCCACCCATCCCGCAGAACCTGGGCCGTTTCTTCGGGGCGCCGCCAATAGCCTTTCATGACGTTTGGGCCGCGAACCACCAGTTCGCCCACTTCCCCAGGGGGCAACTCCCTTCCCTCACTGTCCACCACCTTGGCCTCCACCCCAGGGAGAGGCAAGCCAATGGAGCCCACCTTCCGTTTCCCAAAAAGGGGATTGGCATGCGTAACAGGGCTTGCCTCCGTCAAACCATACCCCTCCACTAGCTTGGCCCCTGTAACCTCCTCAAACTGCCTGGCCACCTCTATAGGAAGGGGAGCAGCCCCAGAGATGCAGAACTTAAGGGAGGAAACATCCCGTTTCGCCAAATTGGGCACCTGAAGAAAGCCCACGTACATCGTGGGTACTCCCGGGAAAAGCGTCACCCGATGGTCCTCCACGTGGTCCACGAGCTCCTTCGGTTCGGGCCGGGGTACGAGAATAAGCTTCCCCCCGCCCTTGATGCCGAGGTTTAGGGCTACTGTCATCCCGTACACATGGAAAAAGGGAACCGCGCATAGCCCCACCTCGTTGCCCTCCTCGAGGCGGAACTTGTCCTGCCTAACACGCCCCGCCTCCATCCACGACCACACCTGGTAAACGTTCGCCACCAAGTTTCTGTGGGTGAGCATGGCCCCTTTGGGCGATCCCGTAGTACCCCCCGTATATTGCAAAAGTGCCAGATCATCAGGAGCCACCTCCACCGGAGCGGGTTTTCCTTCCTGTAAGAGGGCGCTGAAATCCCTCCGCTTAGGATGTTCCGGCAACTCCTGCCAGATCCCTTCTTGTTTGGCCTTTGCCAAGTACAAGACATTAAGCGGAGGAGGAAGATAATCCTGGATTCCCGCCGTGAACACCACCTCTACAGGGGTTTCCGCCTCTATTTCCAGGTAGCGGGGGAAGGCGAAGTCTATCATGATGAGAAAGCGGGCTTCTGTATCCTCAAGAATCGCCCGCATCTCCCGGGGCGTATACAGGGGGCTCATGTTGACGACAACCCCTCCCGCCATCAACACCCCGTAGTAGGCCATCACGTACTGGGGAGTATTGGGAAGCATCAATGCTACCCGATCCCCCTTCCGAAGACCCAAGTGCTGCAAATTTGCCGCAACCCTCTGCGTCAAAGCAAGAAGCTCGCCATACGTCACCTTCGTGCCGTAAAAGAAAAGGGCTTCCTTTGAATGCCACTTACGAGCTGACTCCTCCAAGAGAGCATGTACAGGGACCTCAGGGTACTCAAGCTGCCACGGCACTCCCGGGTCGTAAAACTTCAGCCAGGGCTTTTCTTGCGCACGGGTCATTTTCCTGCCCCCCTCTTGCGGTCTAGCTCCTGCAACAATTTCCTGGCCCGCTCGTGCTCGTATTGATCCTCGGCAGTGTTGGCGGGAGTTGCCAGCGCCGTTTTTAACCCGCGATCGGATTCCTGGAAATCCCCTATTAGCAGGTTGGCGTAGCCCCCATCTACATAACCGAGAATGACCCGCTTGGAGTTGCTTCGCAAAGACTCCGCTTTGTCAAGGAACACGCGAACCTGGTCCCGCCGACATCCAAAAATCAAGCATATGTTCCGCGAAACACCCTCCGCATGCCACAAAGCCATGCCGATATAGGGGTCGGGAAAGTGAGGTGCCAGTTCTATGGATTTACTGAAGGCAGAACGTATCTGGTTCACCAACAGGGCTTGCGTGAAGAGCCCTGCGTACTGAACATACCGTCCCAACGCCTGCCCCAAAGCGAAGTACGCCTTGGCTTCAGCGCTCACCTCAAAGGATGCCCTCCGCTTCTCTTGTGGAGCCAACTTGATCGCCTCGCGCGCCGCATCCGCAGCTCGCCTAAACCAGTCTTGGCGTTCGGCCTCCTGCGCCTGATAGCGGGCATAATTCGTCGCGCTATAGGAAGCCAAAATGTAGCCCCAAGCATCCTTACGCTGTAGCGCCTTCTCGTACGCCTCCCGGTAACGTCCAGCACCATGCAAGGCCTCGAGGTCAGCCAAGTCCGACGGAAAATCCGGTGGGGAAACAACCCGAAGTTCAGATTGATTGCCCACCCCAACCTGAGAAACCAGAACCAAACCAATAACCGCCCCGTGTACGGCTTTCCGCAGGCTCACCAACATCTGCTTCGCCCCCCTCCAAACCGCTCCGTCGCCTTCTAAAGGCGATCCGCTGCAAGCGTTGGTGCCTACATTAGGCGGGGGCAAGCTTGAACGTCAAGGGGCGGGGACGGTTTTAACAACACTACACGTACTCTTAGTCCATATTGTCTTTTGTCTCGCTTTTTATACATTATGCAAAACTTTGATATTGCTAGCCTTTTAGCTCAATTGTACAAGCATCTTAACGGCTCTTGACAGAAGCCTTGACCCGGTCTAAGGTGATAACTGCATTCCCAAACGGGAGGTGACAAACCTATGTACGAACCTTTTTCCGACGAATGGGCCAAAGCATACTGCGAAGCACTGAACGGCAATTCCGCCTATCGCCAGGCCGCAGCGACATGGGAAGGGGCGCTAATCTTGGCGGTAGAGCCGGATCCCGCCTTTGGCCTGGAAGAAAAGCGGGGCATTTACCTGGATCTTTACCACGGTGAATGCCGAGGTGCACGACAAGCTACTGCGCAGGATTTTGAGGAAGCACCATACATCATTACCGCTGATGCCCGTACATGGAAGCAAATCATTGAGGGAGAACTGGACCCCGTATCCGCACTCATGCGGGGGAAAGTAAAGCTCGAAAAGGGGGACCTTGCCGCGCTCAGCCAGTACATGATGGCAGCCCTAGAGCTCACCAATACGGCAAAACAAGTCCCCACCCAGTATCCAGAAGGGCTCTAACCATGCGTGCGGTTGTTTTTGAAGGCAAGGAACGAATCGCAGTCAAAAGGGTGGACCCCCCTAGCCTCCAACACCCGTTAGATGCTCTGGTACGGGTGCATTTAGCTGGGATTTGCGGTTCCGACCTGCACCTTTACCACGGCAAAATCCCCGTACTCCCAGGAAGCATTCTGGGTCACGAATTCGTGGGCCAGGTAGAGGCGGTAGGTGAGGGTATCCCGAACCTCAGGCCGGGTGATTGGGTTGTAGGGCCCTTCCACATCGCATGTGGCACCTGCACCTACTGTAGGAGGCAACAGTACAACCTATGCGAGCGAGGGGGCGTCTACGGTTACGGCCCCATGTTCGGCAACCTCCAGGGTGCCCAAACAGAACTGCTACGGGTACCTTTTGCCCACGTCAATCTTCGCAAACTGCCCCCAAACCTCAGCCCTGAGAGGGCCATCTTTGCCGGCGACATACTTTCCACGGCGTACGGGGGCCTTATTCAGGGCCAGTTCCGTCCCGGGGACAGCGTAGCAGTCATCGGAACTGGGCCTGTGGGATTGATGGCCATCGAAGTGGCACAGGCGTTAGGCGCGAGCAAAGTTCTGGCCATTGACCGTATTCCCGAGCGCTTGGAACGTGCTGCCGCTCTCGGCGCCATTCCTATAAATGCTGAGCGAGAAAATCCGGTCCGCCGCGCTCGTTCTGAAACCAATGATGAAGGACCTGATCTGGTCCTCGAGGCCGTGGGCGGGCCAACCACTCTTAGCCTAGCCATAGAGATGGTACGGCCGGGTGGAAGGGTATCAGCTGTCGGCGTGGACAACGCACCCTCCTTCCCCTTTCCCTTGGCTTCTGGGCTAGTCAAGGACCTAACCTTCCGAATAGGGCTAGCCAACGTCCATTTGTACATTGATACCGTTCTGGCTCTCCTGGCAAGCGGGCGGCTAAAACCGGAGAAGATCGTTTCCCATTATCTTCCTCTAGAAGAAGCTCCTCGGGGATACGAGCTGTTTGACCGCAAAGAGGCGCTCAAAGTGCTTTTGATAGTTAGGGGGTGAAAAGATGTTGCGCGAAGGTTTCCAGACAGCACGGGAAGGCTTAAAGGATTCCTTTCCTCTCCAACTTTACCATAAGGCGAAAAAGTATTTCTGGGACCCTAAAGCCATTGACTTCTCGGTTGACAAAGAGAGCTTTGCTGCGCTGAACGAAGGGCAGAAAGAAGCTTCGCTCCACTTGGCTTCCCTCTTTGTGTCCGGGGAAGAAGCTGTAACCCTTGACCTGCTTCCCTTGGTTCAGGTGATCGCTCGTGAGGGGCGATTGGAAGAAGAGATGTACCTAACCACCTTCCTCGTGGACGAAGCCAAACACGTAGAATTCTTTGATCTCCTCATTCGGGAGGTGGCCCGAGAAACTAATCTAGAGCGGTTCCATAGCAATAACTACAAAAAGATCTTCTACGAGGAACTTCCGAAAGCAATGGGGCGGCTTTTGGACGATCCCTCCCCGGAAGCGCAAGCAGAAGCCGCAGTTACGTACAACATGATCGTTGAGGGCGTTTTGGCGGAAACAGGCTACTACGCCTATTATCGCGCCGCTGAACTCTTAGGTCAACGGGGCGTGAAGCTTCCCGGAACGATAGAGGGTATTCGCCATGTCCAGCGCGACGAGTCTCGCCATATCGCCTACGGCATTTACCTCCTTTCCCGGTTGCTCGCAGAAAACCCATCCTTGTGGGAGATCGTGGAGCGCCGAATGAACTACCTTCTTCCCTACGCCCTCGGCGTCGTTCAAGACATTTTCCGCGCCTACCCGCAGGGGTTTCCCCTTCAACTAGAAGTCGGGGAGTTCGTCAACTATGCCATGGGCCAGTTCCAAAAGCGCTACCGGCGATTGGAGCTGGCTCGCAACCAGAGCCTAAAAGAGATTGAACAAATTGCCTTAGAAATGGAGGAAGGAGAAGCTTAAACCATGGTCATCAACGTCCCGCGTCAAATTGACGAGTTCCTGAAGCGCGTTGGACCGCTTTACATTGGGGGTAGGTTCGTAGAAGCTGAGGACGGGGAGCGCTTCCCTGTCCTCAACCCAGCTACGAAGGAGGTCCTCGCCTGGGTAGCGCGGGCCAAAGCTCCCGATGTAGACCAGGCTGTTCTCGCTGCTGAAAGGGCCCTTCAGGGCTCATGGGGACGGACAAGCCCCGACGAAAGGGGCCGCTTGCTTTTCCGGCTCGCGGAGCTTATAGAGGAGCACGCCGAAGCCCTCGCCATTCTGGAAGCCCTTAACGTCGGCAAGCCCTATATTGAGGCTCGGACCGCAGATATTCCCCTGGCTGCACAACACTTTCGCTATTTTGCCGGATGGAGTACCAAATGGTCAGGGGAAGTTCTCCCGGTCTCTCTCCCAGGAAACTACCTTGCCTACACCCGGCGCGAACCCTTAGGCGTGATCGGAGCAATTACCCCTTGGAACTTCCCCCTCCTCATTACGAGCTGGAAGTTAGCCCCCGCCCTTGCTGCAGGGAACACCGTGGTGTTAAAGCCTTCTGAACTTACCCCCCTTACCGCCTTGTACCTTGCTGAACTCATCGAAGCAGCTGGCTTCCCCAAGGGAGTAGTAAACATCGTACCGGGTTTCGGTCCAGAAGCAGGAGAGGCGCTTGTTCTGCATCCAAGGGTTGCGAAAATATCCTTCACTGGTTCGCCTGAGGTTGGCAAGTCTATCCTCAAAAAGTCAGCAGAGCACCTAAAGCGTGTTACCCTAGAACTTGGGGGAAAGTCGCCCAACATTGTATTGGAAGATGCGGATCCACAAAAAGTAGTCCGTGGCGTACTTTTTGCCGCCTTCTTTAACCAGGGCGAAGTCTGCGCTGCTGGTAGCCGCCTTTTTGTACCCAAAAGCTACCTGGACACCTTCATGAACACATTCCTGGATGCAGTTAAAAACATCCGCCAGGGACACCCGCTAGATCCGGCTACCCAAATGGGACCGTTAATCAGCGAGGAACATAGAGAACGGGTACTCTCCTATATTCGGAAAGGAAAGGAGGAAGGCGCTGAGCTTCTATTGGGTGGGGAACCCAACCATTCGCTTAAGGGATTCTACGTCAAACCCACGGTTTTCCTGGCTGAGGATCACCACACGATCGCGCAGGAAGAAATCTTCGGACCTGTTCTCACCATTCTCCCCTACGAGAATTTAACTGAAGCCGTTCAGCGGGCCAACGCAACCCGTTATGGCCTGGCTGCAGGCGTCTGGGGCGAAGATCTAAAGCAAGCGATCCGCGTAGCGCACAGCCTAAAGGCTGGCACCGTTTGGGTCAACGGCTACCTTCTCCTAGATGCCACCAGCCCGTGGGGTGGCTTCAAGGAAAGTGGGCTGGGTAGGGAAATGGGCCGCTATGCCCTAGAACACTATACGGAAGTGAAAAGCATTTGGCTAAACTTGAGCTAACGGTCTGCGAAAAGAAACAGCGTTTCCATTAAGGCCTCCGGATAGTCCCGGGGCCTTAAACCTTTCTTTTCCAGGCGGAAGCCGGGGGGGTACTGGGTCATCTCCACGCGGAAGGGAAGGCCTTTAAGCCCCCGGGCATCGTAGTCCAAGGGCCATTGGGCGAAGATGGCCTGGAGATGGGTGAGGTCCTCCGTGATGGAGACCACCCCTTTGCGCTCGGCCACCAGGCGGAGCCGGGCCAGGTTCACGAAGTTCTCCGCCTCCTCGGGCAAGGGGCCATAGCGCTCCTTGAGCTCCCGCACCAGCCGGGAGAGCTCCGCCAAACTCCTCGCCTCGGCGAAGCGGCCATAATAGCGGCTCCGCGCCTCGAGGCTCCCCACGTATTCCGCCGGCAGGCGGGCGGAAAGGGCCAGGTCCAGGGTGACGTGGGGCCTTTCCTCCTTCACCTCCCCCTTGAGCTTGCGGATGGCCTCCTCCAGAAGCTCGGTATAGACCTCCAGGGAGAGGGCCCGGATGTGCCCGTGCTGTTCGGGGCCCAGGAGGTTCCCCACCCCCCGGATCTCCATGTCCTTCTCCGCCAGGAGGTGGCCCGAGCCCAGGTCGGAGAGGTCGGCGATGGCGCTAAGGCGCTTCTCCGCCGCCTCCGTGAGCCTGGGCGGGTGGAAGAGGTAGGCGTAGGCCTCCTGGTCCCGGCGGCCCACCCGGCCCCGGAGCTGGTAAAGGGTGGCCAGGCCCAGCCGGTCCGCCCGCTCAATGAGGATGGTGTTGGCCTCGGGCACGTCCAGGCCCGACTCAATGATGGTGGTGGCCAAGAGCACATCGTAAGCCCCTTCGGCGAAGAGGAGCATCGTCTCCTCAATGAGGCTTTCCGGCATCTGCCCGTGGACCACCCCGATGCGGGCCTCGGGGACGAGGTTTTCCAGGTAGCGCCGCCTGGCCTCAATGGAGGCCACCCGGTCGTGAACGTAGAAGACCTTGCCGCCCCTTTCCAACTCCTGAAGGATGGCCTCCCGCACGAGGAGGGGGTCAAAGGGGGCAAGAAAGGTGCGGATGGGTTTCCGCCCCGGGGGCGGGGTCTGGATGCTGGAGAGGTCCTTTAGGCCCACCAAGGCGCTGTAGAGGGTCCGGGGGATGGGCGTGGCGGAGAGGTAAAGGGTGTCCACCTCCGCCTTGAGCTCCCGGATCCTCTCCTTCTGAGCCACCCCGAAGCGGTGCTCCTCGTCCACGATGAGGAGGCCCAGGTCCTTGAAGCGCACGTCCGGCTGCAGGAGGCGGTGGGTGCCGATGACGATGTCCACCGTGCCCTCCGCCAAGCCCTTGAGGATTTCTGCCTCCTCCTTCTCCGGGGTAAAGCGGGAAAGCACCGCCACCCGCACGGGAAGCCCTTGGTAGCGCTCGCGGAAGGTCTTGCCGTGCTGTTCGGCGAGCAGGGTGGTGGGAACCAGGAAAGCCACCTGGGCCCCGTGTCCCACCACCCGGTGGGCCGCCCTTAGGGCCACCTCCGTCTTGCCAAAGCCCACGTCCCCCGAAACCAGGCGGTCCATGGGGTGGGGGCTTTCCAGGTCCCTTAGAACCTCCTCGAGGGCCCGCTTCTGGTCAGGGGTGAGCTGGTAGGGGAACCCGCCCTCTATGAGGGGATCCCACTCGGGCAAGGGAGGAAAGGCCCGGCCTGGGGTGGCCTTGCGCTTGGCCTGAAGGACCAGGAGGCGCCCCGCCAGCTCCTCCACGTCCTTCCTCGCCCTTTCCTTGACCCGTTGCCACTCGTTTTTGCCAAGGGAGGAGAGCTCCGGAGGGTCATCCGTGGTGCCGGGGTGGCGCCGGAGGAGGGGTAGCTGCTCCACGGGAAGGTAAAGCCGCCCCTCTCCCTTGTAGCGCAGGACCAAGTAGTCCCGCTTGGCCCGGAGAACCTCCCGGGTTTCCAAGCCCAAGAACTGGCCGATGCCGTACTCGGGGTGGATGAGGTAGTCCCCCGGGGTAAGGGCCCCAGGGTCGGCCAGGCCTTCCCCTTTGCGCAACCTCGCCCGCACACCTCCCGTGGCGAAGACCAAGGCTTCGGTGAGGAGAACATGCTCCCCCCACTCCGCCCCTCCCTCAAAGGCCCCTGGGAGGAGGGAGAGACGCCCCTTGGGACCCGGAAACTGCTCCACCACCTGGGGCCTAAAGGCCCCAAAGCGTCTACTCAAGAACTCCAAGGTGCGGGCATGGCCCACGAAGAGGTGGACCCGCTTGCCCTCCGCAAGCCAGCGGGCCAGGTCCTTCTCCAAGGCCTTCAGGCTTCCCCGGTAGGGGGAGAGGGGGCGCACCCCAAGCTCCATGGGGGGTAGCTCCACCCCGCTCCCCAAGGCCACCAGGGGCCGCCCCTCCAGGAGGGGCCAGAGGGCCTTGGGGGCCAGGGCAGGGGTGTCCAGGTAGACGGGCCCCGGGAAGTGGCGGATCTTGTGGCTTGAGAAGGTTTCCGCTTTCCCCGGCTTGGGCAGGAGGACGTGGCGGCGCTTTTCCGTCCCCGCCACCAAGAGCCTTTCCAGCTCGTCCCCAAAGAACTCCAGCCGCACCTCCCCGAGCTCCAACACCTCCCCCAGGACCCGGTAGTCCTCGTCCCGGGCGTAGCCCATCTGGAGGAGGCGGGAAAGGAGGGCTTCCCGCGGGTAACGCCGCCCCACTTCCAGGACTAAGCGCCAGGCCTCGGGGTTTTCGGGAAAGGGGGCCAGGGCCTCCTCGTAGGAGAAGAGAAAAAGGGCCTTCTCCTCCAGAGCCTCGAGGCCTGGGTTCACGTAGACAGGTACCCCAAAGGCGGAAAGATCTTGGTAGCGCTTCAAGCGCTCCTCCGGAGCCAAGAGGACCGCCGGGGGTGTTTCCCGGGCAAAAAGCCAAGCCGCCGCCACCTGGGGCAGGCTTAAGCGGTGGCCATAGAGGGTATGGAGAAGGGTATCCATGGGCTGGCCCAAAGGGCCACCCGTCATTCTACCGAATAGGCGTGCACGGCCAAAGCGCCAAGCCCCACGTTAGCGGCGATGGTGGCCCCCGAACGGGTAATGCGGCCCCGTTCCAGCCGCAAAGCGCTTTCCAAGGCTTTCTTTAGCCCCTCAATCCATTCGCTCTTGGCATCGGTGTGGGCGATGGTGATGCGGGCCGCACGCCCCCTAAACTCGTCCAGGACCAACCGGGCTAACACCTCGGGCACGGCGTTTTCCCGCGCTACCCTCAGGAAGCGGATATGCCCCTTCTCAATGCGCAGGATGGGCCGAAGGCCCAAAAGGTTCCCCACCACCTCGCCGAAGCGGGGCAAGCGGCCGTTGCGGGCCAGGTGGGAGAGGTCCGCCACGCTGAAGTAGAGGCTGGAACGCTTAAGCCTCTCTAGCTCCCGCACCACCTCCTCTTCCTCTGCCCCGCCTTTCAGCATCTCCACCGCCCGGAGCACCATGGCCCCAAGCCCGGCGGACACCATGCCCGAGTCCACCACCCGGATCCGGGTAGGAGCCACCTTCAAGGCCGCCTCCCGGGCCCGTTCCACGGTCTTGGAAAGCTCCCCGGACACGTGGATGGAAAGGAGGCGATCATATACCTGAAGGTGCCGCTCATACACCTCAGCGAAATCCTCCACACTGGGGGGCTCGGTGACGGGCTCAGCCCCCGCCCGCATGGCCTGGTAAAGGGCATCCGGGGTGAGCTCTTGCCAGTCCTTGTACCTGCGCCCGGCCAGGTGGACGTAAATGGGCACAAGGCCCACCGCTTCTTCCTGGAGGACCTTGGGCGATAGGTCCGCCGCCGTGTCGGTCACGAGGCCCAGTTCCACGCCCCCTATCTTATACTGGGTCAAAAGGTTATGGGCTATAATGGCGCCTCGGGTTGTTCCATGCTTCTCGTGACCGGTTTTGAACCCTTCGGCGGCCTAGACCACAACCCCTCCGCCGCCCTCCTCGCCCTCCTTCCAGAAGGCGTAGGGGGTAGGCCCATCCAGACGGCCCTTCTCCCTGTGGACACCGAAGCGCTCCCGGAAGCCTTGCGGGCCCTTCACGCCCGAAACCCCCAAGCCGTCCTGCACCTTGGCCTAGCGGAAAACCGCCCCCTCCTCACCTTAGAACGCTTGGCGGTCAACCTCCTGGACTTTGAGCGGCCGGACAACAGGGGCGTCCTCAAGGAGGACGAAGCGGTGGTGCCAGGGGGACCTCTGGCCCTCCCCGCCCGCTTTCCCGTCAAGGAGGGCGTGCGGCGGCTTCGCGAAGCGGGCATCCCCGCCCGGATAAGCCTCTCCGCAGGAAGCTACCTGTGCAACCAGGCCTTTTACCTCTCCCTTTACCACCTGCCGCCAAGCGTCCCCGTGGCCTTCGTCCACCTGCCTCCCGATGAGGCGCTGGCCTTGAAACGGGGAGGACCCTACGTACCCCTACGGGAGCAGGCCCGAGCCGTACATCTTCTTTTGGAGATGCTGTGAGGGTGCTCTTCCTTACCGATGCTCTAACGATCGGCGGAAGTGAGGTTTATCTGCGGGAAATGTTGCCCCGGCTTAGAGACCTGGGCCTTCGCCCCGAGGCCGCCCTACCCTCTGCGCCAGGCAACCTGCCCATCCGTCAGTCCTTAGCGCAAGCAGGCATTCCCATTTATGCCTATACCCGCCTCAACGAACTGCCCCGAACCTTTGACCTGGTGGTGGCTTCAGCCTGGTACCCCCATAGTTACCGCGCTTTTCATGCACGCTTCCCGGATTTCGTCCCTCTGGTGCACGACCAAATAGAAATCTTTTACCCGTTGGGAGGCCGCTACCTCTACAGGCTCGGGTACCGCCTACTTCAAGCCCCTAACCTTCGGCGGGCACGTGCGGTCATCACCGTTTCCAACTGGGCTGCGCGTTGGTTAAGAGATGTCCACAGCGTGAAGCGAGTTTACCCTGTGCCCAACGGGGTGGACACGCACCGTTTCCGACCGCCCCTTCCGGGGGAAAAGGAATATCTACGAACACGTTACAACCTTCAAGGCCCGGTGGTTTTGGTCCCCGCACGAATGAGCCCGGAAAAGAACCACCTCGCTGTGCTCCTGACCGCTCGGCTGCTTCCCCAGGTCACCTTTCTCCTGGTGGGTACCGGGGAGCTCCTTACGGTATGGCGAAGCTTTGCCCGGGCCCTCAACCTCCAAAACGTGTTTTTTCTCGGGCGGAGAGAGGATATGCCCGAGCTTTATCGGGTTGCCGACGCCATGCTTCTCCCCACCCTGGGGGAAAACCAATCCCTGGCTACCCTCGAGGCCATGGCCTCGGGGCTTCCCGTGGTCACCAGCCCTATTCCTGCCCAAAAGGAACTCCTTAAAAATGGGGTAGAGGGGTTCACCGTCCCCACCTCCCCTTGCCACCTTGCCCGCGCCCTGACCCAAGCCCTGGCAAGCCCAGAACTTGGAGTGAACGGACGCAAGCGGGTCCTAAGGGAGCATACTCTCCCTGAGGCCGCAGCGCGTCTAAAGAACGTTCTTTCGGAGATAGCCCATGCTTAGGGTCGCGTTTTTAACGGATGCTCCTCGGGTTGCGGGGAGCGAAATATGGTTGCTTGAAACCCTTCCCCACTTAACCGCTTACGGGATCCGGCCCATCCTTTACCTACCCCATAACCCGAAGCTTCGGTTTTTGGTCCAGGCGCTAAACGAAAAGGGCATACCCACCACCACGTACACCCGCCTGAAAGAACTCGTTTCCTCTACCCAGGAAGCCCATGTACGAGTAATCCAGGCCTGGTTCCCCTCCACCTATGGACTTCTGGCCCACATATCCCGCCCGAGGAGCGTGTTTCTCCACGATCAATTGGAGTACCACTATCCCTTGGGCCTGAAGGGGTTATATCGCTTTGTGTACCGAATGACCAAAGCACGCAAGGTGGCCTTAGCGGACCGCATCTTTGTGGGCACGCATTGGGCAGCCGACTATGTACGCCGTCATTTTGGCCTAGAGGCTCACGTGATTCCCGTAGGCGTTGATCCCAACCGCTTTCATCCTCCCAGTCCAGAAGAACGTGCCTCCTTACGGAGGAAACTTGGACTCACGCGCTTCACGCTCCTCACGCCGGCGCGCTTCACGCCTGAGAAAAACCAACTCGCCATCGTGCTCGCAGCCCTTCACGTGGAAGCCGACTTTCTCCTGGCGGGTGAAGGCACTTGGGCATATCCCCTCCGCTGGCTTGCCCAAGCCCTGAGGGCATCCAACGTGCGCTTTTTGGGAAACCGAAACGATATCCCAGAACTCTACCGAGCCGTGGATGCCGTCCTCTTCCCCACCCTCGCAGACAATCCAGGCCTCGTCATCCTGGAAGGCATGGCCTCGGGCCTTCCTGTCATCGCCAGCGCCCATCCCCCACAAAAGGAGGTTCTTTCACCTAGCGAAGGCATACTCATTGAACCTTCCCCACGGGCTATCGCTGAGGCAGTACGCTGGCTCATGGACAATCCCCTGGAGGCTAAGCGCATGGGCAAAAACGGAAGAGCGCGCATTTTAAAGGAAAGGACGAGCGCCCTAAGCGCTAAGGTCCTGGCCCAGGAACTAGAGCGCCTGGCATTACAATCTAGCTAATGCGCCTTTACCGCGTGGGCCTCTTCACCGACGTCTACTTCCCCAACCCCAATGGGGTTACCACGAGCGTCTACCTCCTCCTGCGGGAACTTCGCCGCATGGGGCACGAGGCTTGGGTCATCGCCCCCAGGCACCCCGAGGCCCCGGCTCAGGAGGAAGGGGTGGTGCGGGTGCCCTCGGTGGCCTACCCCTTTTACGAGGGCCAGCAGATCGCCCTGCCTTCCGCCAAGTACCTGCCCACGGAGTTTGAGCTCATCCACACCCACACCCCCCTAACCCTAGGGGTCTGGGGGCTTCGCATCGCCCGCAACAAGGGCCTACCCCACGTGTCCACCTTCCACACCCACTACGAGAAGTACGCCCACTACGTGCCGGGCCTGGCCATCCTGGACAAGTACACGGGGATCGTCCCCCGCCTGGCCAAGGCCTTTTACAACCGGGTGGAGGTGGTGATCGCCCCCACGGAGCCGGTGAAACGCCTGGCGGAAAGCTACGGCATAGAAAGGCCCATCCGGGTCATCCCCACGGGGATTGACACGCGGCTTTTGGAGGAAGCCCCCCTCCCCTCCCCCTCCTCCTGGCCCGAGGGCAAGCGCCGCCTCATCACCGTGGGACGCCTGGGCAAGGAGAAGTCCTTTGACGTGGTGCTGAAGGCCGTGGCGGAGCTGAGCCGGGAGGCGGACGTCTACCTGGTCCATATCGGCGAAGGGCCCGAGTTGCCTGCCCTCGAGGCCTTGGCCCACGGGCTGGGCATCGCCGAGCGGGTGCGCTTCCTGGGCCCTGTGCCCTACCACCGCATCGGGGGCTACTACCGCCTGGCGGAGCTCTTCCTTTTCGCCAGCGAGACCGAAACCCAGGGCCTCGTCATCTGGGAGGCCCAGGCCATGGGGGTCCCGGTGGTGGCGGTGGGGGCGGAAGGGGTGTTGGAGGGGGTGGAGGACGGCAGGACGGGCTACCTGGTTCCCCCCGGGGATTACCGGGCCCTGGCGGAGAAGGCCCTAGCGCTCCTAAGGGACGAGGCCAAACGGCAGGCCATGGCCCTCCAGGCCCGTGCCTGGGCCATGGAGCGCTCGGCGGAGCGCATTGCCGAAAGGATTGTGGCGGTCTACGACGAGGCGAGCGAGATCCTGCGGGCCG
This sequence comes from Thermus hydrothermalis, assembly GCF_022760925.1. NCBI lineage: Bacteria > Thermotogati > Deinococcota > Deinococci > Thermales > Thermaceae > Thermus > Thermus hydrothermalis. The sequence continues at coordinate 151,206 of NZ_JAKTNT010000005.1, forward strand.
AGCCCAGGCGGCTCATCTTTCCCTTTCCCCGCCTTCCCCGAAGTAGCCTCGAGGATCGCCCAGGAGGTTTCTAGCTTGCCTCAGGAGAAACCTCCCCCACCCTCCCTTTAGCCTCCGGGCCGAGGTGAGGACCAAGGCCTCGGGCACGTAGCGCACGGAGCCAAGCCGGGCGAGTTGGTAACCCAAAAGCACGTCCTCCCGGGCCTCCACCTCGGGAAAGCCGCCCACCCGAAGGGCGGCCTCCTTGAGAACCATCATGTTGGCCCCCGCCAGGTTGGGCCTTCCCAAGAGGGCCATGAGGCGCAGAAAGGCCCGGTACCCCCACTCGGAAAAAGCGGCCTCCCAAGGGGAAACGCCGTAGAAGCGCAAAGGCCCGTAGAGGGCCAAAGCGCCCTCCGCCCGGCGCGAAAGGGCGGCGAGCCAGTGGGGTAAGGGCCTGGAGTCCGCATCCGTCATGGCCACCCACTCCCCCCGGGCGGCGAGAAGCCCCGCCTGGCGGGCATAGGCCACCCCTTTGCGGGCGCAGTGGACCACCCGCACCCCAAAACCCTCCGCCACCTCCCGGGTGCGGTCGGTGGAGGCGTTGTCCACCACGATGACCTCAAAAGGGGGAAGGGCTTGCCCCAAGACGGCCTCGAGGGCCCCGGCCAGGTAGGCCTCCTCGTTGTGGGCGGGGATCACCACGCTGATGCGCACGGGTATACTCTAGCGTGTTTCGCCTCTTGCCGTGGGCCAGGGAAGGCCTGTTCGTCTTCCTTCGCCTCGTCTTGGCCGTGGGCCTCATGGAGGGGGTAAGGAGCGGGTTTTTCGCCGGGCTTTTGCCCTTCTACGCCCCCGACCGCCTCCACCTGGGCCCCGGGGTCTTCACCCTGGCCTACACCCTCCACCAACTGGCGGAAAACCTCTCCAAAAGCTTCGGGGGCCTCCTGGCGGAGCGGGTGGGCTTCGGCAAGAGCGCCACCCTGGCGGGAGGGGTGGGGCTTTTGGTCCTCCTCCTCACGCCGCAAGCGGAAGCCGCCTGGATCCTCTGGGCCCTTGCCATCCTCTGGGGCCTTTCCCTCTCCACCCTTTACCCGGGGCTCATGACCCTGGCGAGCCGCATCGCCGTGCCTGGGCGGGAGGCCCGGGCGCTTTCCTTCACCCTCACCCTGGTCCTGCCCTGGGCGGGCATCGGCCTCGTGGGGGTGGGGCAGGTGGCCCAACGTCACGCCGAGGCGGCCCTCACCCTCCTCCTCCTGGCCCAGGGAGCGGCCTTCCTCCTCACCCTAAGCCTCCTTGGCTTCCGCATCCCCCTGCCCCCTCCTAAGCGGGAGGCGTACCCTTGGGGCCGCCTTCTCCTTTTCCTTCCCGCCGCCTTCGGCCAGACCTTCGCCCCCGCTTTGGTCTCCCTCTTCCTCCTCCGGTACGCCAAGGAGCGGCTTGGCCTCGAGCCCCTGGCCCTGGGGGGGTTTCTCCTCCTGGGAGGGGGGCTCGCCTTTGGCCTCCTTCCCTTCACCGGCCGGTTGGTGGACCGCCGGGGCTACCGTTTGGCCCTTTTGGGAGGGCTTTTCCTCCTCGCCCTGGTCATGTTGCGCCTCTCCAGCGCCAAAAGCTTGCCCGAGGTGGCCCTCCTCGCCGTCCTAGGGGGCATGGGCTATAGCCTCTTCCTGCCCGGTTGGAACGGCTTCTTGGCCAAAAACCTCCCCGAGGAGAACCGGGCCGCCGTCTGGGGCGGGCTCATGACCGTGGAGGGGCTTGGGGTGGCCTTGGGGCCGGCGGTGGGAGGCCTCCTTTGGGAAGCCTTTGGCCCGCAAGCGCCTTTCCTTGCGGGCGGCGCCACCTTCCTCGCCTTGGGGGTCTTTTACGCTCTCGTTCTAAGGAGGGAACGATGGACCTAGCCCTTGGCCTCGTCCTCCTCCTTTACGGGCTTTCCGACCTCCTCTTCCGCTTCCTGGGCCTTGGGGCCTACGCCCACGGAAGCCGGCGCGAGCCCAAGGTGGCCCTGACCTTTGACGATGGCCCCTCGGAAAGGACCGAGGCCCTTCTCGCCCTCCTCCGCCGCCACGGGGTAAAGGCCACCTTCTTCCTCACGGGGGAAAGGGCGAGGGCTTTTCCCCACCTGGTGGAGGCCATCCGGAAGGATGGGCACCAGGTGGAGGACCACGGGGCGTACCACCGGGCCTGGGCGCTCCTCATCCCATGGGTGGAGTGGCGGCACATGGCGCAAACCCCCGCCCGGTACTACCGCCCGCCCCACGGCCTCCATACCCCCTTCACCCGGCTCTTCGCCAGGGCCCTGGGCAAGCGCATCGCCCTTTGGGACCTGGAAGGCAAGGACTGGCTTCCCCTCCCCCCCGAGGCCCTGGCGGAAAGGCTCCTTTACTACCTGCGTCCAGGCTCGGTGGTCCTCCTCCACGATGGCCCCGAGCGCACCCTAAGGCTTTTGGAAACCGCCTTGCCCAAGATGCTCGCCCTGGGTTACCGGCCTGTAACCCTGGACGAGCTAAACCCCCTTCCCCTCACCCCCAGGCTCGCCCTCATCCGGGGCCTCCAGGGGTTTGAGGAGCGCTACAACCTCCGCCACCGGGTGGAACGGGCGGGGCTTGGCCCCTTTGACCTCTTCCGGGTGGAGAAAAAGCCTTTCCCCGGGCCGAGCCTCCCGGGCCTGCCCCAAGGGACCCCCGCCCTGGAGCTCCACCTGGAAAGCCAGAGGGCCATGGAGCTATCCCCTTTGGAGGCCATCCGCTACACCCGGGAAAGCCTTAAGAAGGTGGCCCTGCGCGTGGCCCAGGACCCCGAGGTGCGGCTCGTGTACGGCTACACCTCCTTAGCCCCCGGCAGCAGGCTCTTCGGTTTTGCCACCGCCCCCCTCCCCCCCCTCCCCCGCCTGGTGGCGAGCCTGGCCAGCGCCTGGTTCTACTGGCTTTACCGGGGGGAACTCCCCAAGCGGGAGAACCTTTGCGCAAGCCTCGCCTACCTCACCCGGGAGGAGCTTTTACGGCGATACCCACCGTCCACTCCCGCTTCCCCAGGCCCGGAAGGCGGTGAACCCTAAACCCCGCCCGCTTCAGGGCCCGGCGGAAGGCCCCTTGCGCTGAGTAGGTGGCAAGCCGCCCCCTGGGCCTGAGGGCCTGCCGAAGCCCAAGGAGCACGGGGAGCTCCCAGGCCTCGGGGTTGGCCTTGGGGCTAAAGGGGTCCAGAAACACCGCCGTGGCCCAGGCCCGGGGGAGGCGCACCTCCCGTATGTCCCCAAAAAGCAGGCGTAGCTCCCCCCAAGGCCCCACGAAGCGCTCGGCGGGCCAGGCCTCGAGGATCTCCCTAAACACCCTTTCCGCCCGGGAGAGGGGAAGGGCGAGCCCCGCAAGCACCTCCTTCGGCAAAGGCTCCTTCTCCACCGCCAGGTAGCGAAGCCGCACCCCCCGCTCCAGGGCGCTTTCCAGGGCCGCCCGGAAGTTCACCCCGAGGCCGAAGCCCACCTCGAGGACCCTAGGGGCGGGGTGGAGGTGGGTCAGGGTCTTCTCCACGTAGAGCCTGCGGGCCTGCAGGAGGGCCCCCTGCCGAGGGTGGTAGGCCTCCCGGTAGCGGGGGTGGTACAGGGTAGGGGTCCCGTCCGCCGTGAGGAAGCGCTCCATCCTGGATAGAATACCCCCATGGAGCTTAGCCTTTGGCAGAAGCTTTCCGGAACCCTGGTGAACGCCCTCACCGTGGTCCTGGGCACGGGGCTTGGGCTCCTCCTCCGCGGCCGGCTTCCCGAGCGCATGGCCCGCATCATGGTCCAGGGGGTGGGGCTCACCACCCTCTTCATCGGGCTCTCCATGGCCCAGGCCCTGGGCCGGGCCAAGGGGGGGAATATAGACGGGGTGGTCCTGGGGCTCCTCGCCCTGGTGGCGGGGGGGCTTTTGGGGGAGTGGGCCCGGCTGGAGGACGGGCTGGAGAACGTAGGGGAAAAGATCAAACAGGCGGTGCGGGGGGGCGGAAGCTTCACCGAGGGCTTCGTGGCGGCGAGCCTCCTCTTCTGCGTGGGGCCCATGACCCTCCTCGGCTCCATCCAAAACGGCCTCACCGGGGATGCGAGCCTCCTCCTCCTCAAGGCCACCCTGGACGGCATGAGCGCCATCGCCCTGACGAGCTCCTTCGGGATTGGGGTGGGGTTTAGCACCCTGGTTATCCTCCTCTACCAGGGAGGGGTGGCCCTCCTGGCGGGGACCCTAAGCCAGGCCCTCCCCGACCCCGCCCAGGACCCCCGGGTCCTCCTCACCACGGGGGTGGGGGGGCTCATGGTCCTCGGGGTAGGCGTTAACCTTCTTGGGCTCACCAAGGTGCGGGTGGGCTCCTTCCTCCCCGCCCTCCTCCTTGCCCCCCTCGTGTGGTGGCTCGCCGACCTCCTGACGTAGAATGCCCACCATGGAGCTATCCCTTGACCTCCTGCGCAAGCTGGAGGGGCTCGCCAAAATCCGGCTTTCCCCAGAGGAGGAGGCCCTCCTCCTCCAAGACCTGAAGCGCATCCTGGACTTCGTGGACGCCCTCCCCCAGGTGGAAGGGATAGAGGAGGAGGCCCCCACGGGCCGCCTGCGGGAGGACGAACCCGCCCCTTCCCTCCCCCAGGCGGAGGCCCTGGCGCTCGCCCCCGAACGGGAGGAGGGGTTCTTCCGCGTGCCCCCCGTCTTGGAGTAGCCATGGTGGACCTAAAGCGCCTGCGTAAGGAGCCGGAGGTCTTCCGCAAGGCCATCCGGGAAAAGGGCATCGCCTTGGACCTGGACGCCCTCCTGGCCCTGGACCAGGAGGTGCAGGGCCTGAAGCAACGCCTACAGGACCTGCAGACGGAGCGGAACCGCATCGCCAAGGAGGTACCCAAGGCGCCCCCGGAGGCCAAGGAGGCCCTCATCGCCCGGGGGAAGGCCCTGGGGGAGGAGGTGAAGGGGCTGGAGGAGGCCTTAAGGGAAAAGGAAGCGCGCCTCACCGAGCTCCTCCTCCAGGTGCCCCTTCCCCCTTGGCCCGGGGCCCCCATAGGGGAGGACGACAGCGCCAACGTGGAGATCAAGCGGGTGGGAAGCCCGAGAACGTTTTCCTTCCCGCCCCTGGACCACGTGGCCCTCATGGAGCGGAATGGCTGGTGGGAGCCTAGGATTAGCAAGGTTTCGGGAAGCCGCTCCTACGCCCTAAGGGGCGACCTCGCCCTCTACGAGATGGCCCTCCTCCGCTTCGCCATGGACTTCATGGCCAAGCGGGGCTTCCTGCCCATGACCCTTCCCTCCTACGCCCGGGAGATGGCCTTCGTGGGCACGGGCCACTTCCCCGCCGCCAGGGACCAGGTCTGGGCCATCGCCGGCACCGACCTCTACCTCACGGGCACGGCGGAGGTGGTCCTAAACGCCCTCCATAGCGGGGAGATCCTGGCCTACGAGGAGCTGCCCAAGCGCTACGCCGGCTACGCCCCCGCCTTCCGCTCGGAGGCGGGAAGCTTCGGCAAGGACGTGCGGGGGCTTCTTAGGGTCCACCAGTTCCACAAGGTGGAGCAGTACGTCCTCACCGAGGCGAGCCTCGAGGCCTCGGACCGGGCCTTCCAGGAGCTTTTGCAAAACGCCGAGGAGATCCTGACGCTCTTGGAGCTCCCTTACCGGCTCCTCGAGGTCTCCACCGGGGACATGGGCCCGGGGAAGTGGCGGCAGGTGGACCTGGAGGTCTGGCTCCCCTCGGAGGGGCGCTACCGGGAAACCCACTCCTGCTCCGCCCTCCTGGACTGGCAGGCGCGGCGGGCGGGGCTACGCTACCGCGACCCCGAGGGCCGGGTCCGGTACGCCTACACCCTCAACAACACCGCCCTGGCCACCCCCCGCATCCTGGCCATGCTCCTGGAAAACCACCAGTTGGAAGACGGAAGGGTGCGGGTGCCCGAGGCCCTGGTCCCCTACATGGGGAAGGAGGTGTTGGAGCCATGCGGCTAGAGGGGGCGGAGCTCCGGATCCTAGAGCTTCCCCTGAAGTTCCGCTTTGAAACGAGCTTCGGGGTGCAGACAAAGCGCACCATCCTCCTCCTCAGGCTCTTTGGCGAGGGCCTCGAGGGCCTTGGGGAAGGGGTGATGGAAAGGCTTCCCCTTTACCGGGAGGAAACGGTGGAAGGCGCCCGGTACCTCCTGGAGGAGGTCTTCCTGCCCCAGGTCCTGGGCCGGGACTTCCCAAACCCCGAGGCCCTTGGACAGGCGCTTTCCCCTTTCCGCGGAAACCCCATGGCCAAGGCGGTCCTGGAGATGGCCTTTTACGACCTCTACGCCAAGGGCCTCGCTAAGCCCCTTTACCAGGTCCTGGGCGGGGTGCGGCGGGAGGTGGAGGTGGGGGTTTCCTTGGGCATCCAGCCCACGGTGGCGGACACGCTGAAGGCGGTGGAACGGCACCTGGCCCAGGGCTACCGCCGCATCAAGCTCAAGATCAAGCCGGGCTGGGACTACGAGGTCCTAAAGGCGGTGCGCCAGGCCTTCCCCGAGGCCACCCTCACCGCCGACGCCAACTCCGCCTACCGCCTCGCTGACTTCGCCCGCCTGAAGCGGCTGGACGAGCTTGGGCTGGACTACATTGAGCAACCCCTGGGCTACGACGACCTCCTGGACCACGCCAAGCTGCAACGGGAGCTCGCCACCCCCATCTGCCTGGACGAGAGCCTCACCTCCAAGGAGAAGGCGAGGAAGGCCATTGAGCTTGGGGCGGGGCGGGTCTTCAACATCAAGCCCGCCCGGCTCGGCGGGCACACGGAAAGCCTCAAGGTCCACGCCCTGGCCGAGGCCGCCGGCATCCCCTTGTGGATGGGGGGGATGCTGGAGGCGGGGGTGGGGCGGGCCCACAACCTGCACCTGGCGAGCCTCCCCGGCTTCACCAAACCGGGGGACGTGAGCTCGGCGAGCCGCTACTGGGAGGAGGACATCGTGGAGGAAGCCCTCGAGGCCCAAGAAGGCCTCATGCCCGTGCCCCAGGGGCCGGGGATTGGGGTGCACCTGAAGCTCCCCTTCGTGGAGCGGATCACCCTATGGAAGCGGTACTTGTCCGCGAGCTAAAGGGCTGGGAGGAGATGGAGGAGGTGGTGGCCCTCCAGGAGGCCATCTGGGGGCGGGACGCCCGGGACCTGGTCCCCCGGGGCCTCCTCATCGCCGCCCAGGACGAGGGGGGTCTGGTGGCGGGGGCTTTCCTCGGGGGAAGGATGGTGGGCTTCGTCTTCGGCTTCCCCACGGCGGACCCAACCCGGCACCACTCCCACATGCTGGGAGTCCTGGAGGCCCACCGGGGCACGGGGGCGGCCCTTCTCCTAAAACGCTTCCAACGGGACTGGTGCCTGGTCCGGGGCGTGCGGCAGGTGGTCTGGACCTTTGACCCCTTGAGGGGGGTGAACGCCAACTTCAACCTGCGGAAGCTCGGGGCCACCGCCAGGACCTACCTCCCGGACCACTACGGCCCCATGACCGGCATCAACGCCGGGGCCCCTTCGGACCGGCTTCTCGCCGAGTGGGACCTCCTCGCCCCGAGGGTCTACCAAAGGATCTACGCCCCGCCCCCCACGCCAACGGGGGAAGGCCTTCCCCAGGCGAACCGGGTGGAAGGGGACGTGCCCGTGGAAGCCCGCCTGGACCTCGAGGCCCCAAGGCTTCTCTTCCAGATCCCCGAGGACTGGGGGCGGATCCTGCGGGAGGACCCCGCCTTGGCCCTAACGTGGCGGGAGCATAGCCGCCTGGTCCTCGGCCACTACTTCGCCCGAGGCTTTGTGGCGGTGGACTTCCTGCGCCACCCGAACCGCTATGTCCTGGCTAAAGACGGAGCTTTGGACCGCTGAGGTGGTCTACGCCGGCTTCGGCACCCCCATGCTCCGGGGGGCCTTGGCGGTGCAGGGAGGGCACGTGGTGGGGGTGGGAAGCCTGGCGGAGCTTAAGGCCCGCTTTCCCGAGGCACCCGTGGTGGCCAAAGGCAAGGCCCTCCTCCCCCCGCCCGTGAACGCCCACACCCACCTGGACCTAAGCCTCCTGCCCCTTTACCGAGGGCCTTTTGCCGGCTTTCTCTCCCACGTGGTGGCCCACCGGGAAAGCCGGGGGCTTTTGGGGGCGAGGTGGGGGCTAGAGGAGCTTCTGGCCACCGGGGTGGGCGCCTTCGCCGACATCGTCTTCAAGGACGAGGTGATGGACTTCCTCCTCCTGGAAAGCCCGCTTCCCGGCGTGGCCTTCTACGAGGTCTTCGCCCCGGACCCCCTGGAGGCGGAGGAGGTCTTCGCCCGGGTGAAGGCCAAGGTGGCGGCGTGGCGGAAGCGGGAGGGGAGGGTGAAGGTGGGGCTTTCCCCCCACGCCCCCTACTCCGTGAGCCTGCCCCTCCTCAAGCGGCTCGCCCAGTACGCCCAGGCCGAGGGCATCCCCCTCATGGTCCATGCGGCGGAAAGCCCGGAGGAGGTGGCCTTCCTCCGGGAGGGAACGGGCCCCTTGGCCGAGGTGCACCGCCGCTTTAGCCAAGCCCCCTTCACGCCCCCAGGCCTCACCCCGGTGCGGCTCCTCCACGCACTGGGGGTCCTCGGCCCCACCACCCTTCTCGTGCACGGGGTCCAGGTGGACGAGGAGGAGGTGGCCCTCCTCGCCGAAACCGGGACCAAGGTGGTGCTCTGCCCCCGCTCCAACCAGAACCTGGCGGTGGGCGAGGCGCCCATCCCCCTCTACGCCCGGTACGGGGTGGAGCTCGCCCTGGGCACGGACTCCCGGGCGAGCAGCCCCGACCTGGACGTGCGCCAGGAGGCCCTTTTCCTCTGGGGCAAGGCGGACCCCCGCCTCCTGGTCCGGGCCCTAACCCGAGGGGGGTATAGGGCCTTGGGCCTCCCCACGCCCCGGATTACCCGGGGAACGCCCGTTTCTCTGGTACACTCCCTCTGATGCGCCCCTTGGGCCGCGGCCCCCACCTTTCCCTGCCTTCCTTCTGGGACGAGGAGGTGCGCCACACCGGGCCCCTCATCCTCTATAGCGCCTTCACCGGGGCCTTGGCGGGGCTTCTGGTGGCCCTGCTGAACCTTGCCCTGCGGCCCCTGGCCGAAGGGGTAGGCAACCTTTTCGGCTACCTGGCCCCCGAGCCCCCGGGGGAAGGGGGGCTCCTCCAGGCCTTCACGGGGCCAGCTCTCTGGCCCCTCGCCTTCCTCCTCCCGCCCCTTTACGCCCTCACGAGCTACCTGGGCACCGGGCAGGGGCTCGCCGCCCTTCTGCGCCAGGCGCGGGAAGGGACCCCGGCCCCCCGGCTCGCCCACCCCCGGGCGGTCCTGGGCGGGGCGTTGCAGATCGCCCTCTACTCCCCCATGGGCCGGGAGGGGCCTTTCGGGGTTTTGGGGCTTTGGCTGGGGCTCCTTTTGGACCGCCGCTTTCCCCGCTTGGGCGGAGGGTTAGCCTTTGCCGGGCTTGCCGCCGGGCTCGGGGCCGCCCTCCACGCCCCGGTGGCGGGGGCCCTCCTCGCCACGGAGATCCTCTACCGCTCCCTCCTCCTCGAGGCCCGGGCCCTCACCCCCGCCCTCATCGGGGCCCTTTCGGGCTTCGCCGTCTACGGAGCCTTTTTCGGCTATGAGCCCCTCCTTCCCTTTCCCGTGCGCCTGGACCTGGCAAGCCTCCCCGCAGGCCTCCTCCTGGGGGTTTTGGCCGCCGCCTTGGCCACCCTGTGGACCGAGGGGGGAAGGGCCCTTGCCGCCTGGCTTAAGCCCCTCCCTTTCCCCCTCCGCCACGCCCTCCTGGGCCTTGCCCTCGCCCTCGCCCTCCTCTTCCTCCCCGAGGCCTTGGGAAACGGCCTCGGCTGGGTGGCGGTGGCCACCACGCCCCTCCTCGCCCCTTGGGCGCTTTTCTACCTCCTCCTCGCCAAGCTCCTCCTCCTCATCCTGGCCCTGGGGGTAAGGGCGTACGGGGGGCCCTTCACCCCGGCCCTGGTCCTAGGGGGGCTTTTGGGCGCCTTCCTCGCCCACCTGGCCGGGCCCTTCAACCTTCCGGCCGAGGCCTTGGCCCTGGCGGGCGGGGTGGCGGTCCTGGCCGGGGTGGCCCGGGCCCCCTTCGCCGGCCTGGCCCTGGCGGCGGAGTGGGGCGGGTACGCAAGCCTCCCCTTAGCCCTGCCCGCCGTCTTCCTGGCCTACGCCCTGACCCCCGCCCACGACCCGGAGGAGGGCCTTAAGGAAGCGCCGGCCACGCCGGAGGGGCATCCGTCTGAAACGCCTCCGCAAAGCGAACCCCCGCCTCGAGGCCCAGAAGCCGCCGCCGGGCCCGAAACTCCTCCAGGCTAAAGGGCCAGCGGTAAAACTCCCGGTAAAACTGAAAGACCGCCTCCGCCACCTCCTGGGTGGAGGTGGTGTCCACGTACACCCAGGGGCGGGCAAGCTCCTTCCGGGGGTAATGGTAGAGCCTTACGGGCTTCCGGTGGGCCTCCCCCACCAGCTTGGGGATGCGGCAAAGCTTCAAGGCGGAAAGCACCGCCTGGTGGGTGGCCCGGTGGTCGGGGTGGACATCCAGGGGGTCCCAGGTGAGGACGGCGTCGGGGCGGAACTCCGCCATGATCCGGGCCAGGGCCAAGGCCTCCTCCCTTCCCCCGGTGAGGAGGGTGTCGCCGAAGGGCAAAAAGCGGTGCTCGGCGCCGATAAGCCCCGCCACATGGGCCCCGTGCCCCTCCCGCACCCGCGCCACCTCTTCAGGAGGAGCCTCGCCGAACTGGCTCGCCAGCTCCCCCTTGGTCATCCAGACGAGCATCACCCGGTCGCCCCTCCTAGCGTGCAGGGCCAGGGTCCCCGCCGCTCCAATCTCGTCATCGGGGTGGGCAAACACGGCGAGAAGGTTCATGGGCTAGAGTCTACCCGCCTTGCCCCAGGAGGGGAAACCCCTTAGCATGGGGCCTAATATGGTACGGGGCATACGGGGCGCCATCACCGTGGAGGAGGACACGCCAGAGGCCATCCACCAGGCCACGCGGGAACTTCTCCTGAAGATGCTGGAGGCCAACGGCATCCAAAGCCACGAGGAGCTTGCCGCCATCATCTTCACCGTGACGGAGGACCTCACCTCCGCCTTTCCGGCGGAGGCCGCCCGGCAGATCGGCATGCACCGGGTGCCCCTCCTCTCCGCCCGGGAGGTACCGGTGCCGGGAAGCCTCCCCCGGGTTATCCGGGTCCTGGCCCTGTGGAACACCGACACCCCCCAGGACCGGGTACGCCACGTCTACCTACGGGAGGCGGTAAAGCTCCGCCCCGACCTGGAAAGCGCCCAGTAGCCTAAAAGCCCAACACCTCCGCCCAAGGGGTGGGCTCCTTGGGGCTCACGTAGCCGGTGTCCATCTGGGCGAGTTGGAGCCGCCCCGAATACTCCTCGTTCACCGCATGCCAGTAAGTGTAACCCAAGTTGCTACCCAGCCATCTTCTGGGTCAGGAGACTGATGTTATG